>CAYGUK010000160.1:0-6630 GCA_964352985.1 uncultured Legionellales bacterium | reverse complement strand
CATCAATATTGTGGTTACGACATTTTAACTGCCACCTATCCTGGTGATATGGGGACACATGTCGCGAAATGTCTTTGGTATATTGATAACTTTGTTAAAAATGATTTTCCAAAAACGAACAAAGGGGCATGGCTTGGTGATATTTATACAAAATCAAATCAACTTTTAGAAGATCAAAAAGAAACAGAAAAGTTTGAAGACAATAAAAAACAATTAACCACGATTTTAAAACAACTTGAATCGGGTGAAGGACGCTTTTTTGATCTCTGGCAAGAAACCCGGCAATGGTCATTGGATTTAATGAATGATGCCTATACTTGGGCGGATGTTAAATTTGATAAATGGTTTTTTGAATCTGAATTAAATGTCGACTCTTTGAATTTAGCGAACGAACTTTTCAAACAAGGCGTATTAATAAAATCTGAAGGTGCAATAGGCGCTGACTTATCAGATGATAAACTGGGGTTTTGTATTTTGATCAAATCAGATGGCAATGGAAATTATGCTTGTAAAGATATATTACTCGCAAAAAAGAAATTCGAAGATTTCAACATTCAAAAAAATGTTTACATAGTCGATGACAGACAAGCTTTTCATTTTAAGCAAGTATTTAAAATACTGGAAAATGCAGGCTTTGAGCAAGCTAAAGATTGTTTTCATCTACAATATAATGTCGTCGAGTTGCCTGATGGCCCCATGAGTTCAAGAAAAGGAAATATTATTCCTTTGATGACATTATTAGATAAAATGGAAAACACTATCAAGGAAGAATATCTCAATAAATATTTAACGCTTGAACAAAACCCTTGGACAGCAGAAGAAGTGGATGATACCGCAAGAATGGTTGCAAATGGTGCGATAAAATATGGCATGATTCGGATGGATAATACCAAGAAGATCATTTTTGATTTAACAGAATGGTTAAAGCTTGATGGTGAAACTGGCCCGTATCTGCAATATTCCTATGCTCGAATTAATTCGCTATGCAAAAAAGTGGAATGCAATTTAAATGAAAAACCTGATTGGACACTACTGAAAAAAGACCAAGAAATCGCGCTTCTCATTAAACTCTGCTTATTTAACAATATTGTTGAAAACGCATGTGATCAATATAAACCTTCTCGATTATGTTCTTATCTCTACGAATTAGCAAAATTATTTAGTAGCTTCTATGAAGAATGTTCAATCATTAATGCAAAATCAGAACAATTAAAATTAACAAGATTACTGCTTGCTAAAGCCGTGGGAATTACGATGGGTAAAGGACTTAATTTATTAGGCATTCCAACACCTGCTAGAATGTGATTGTTTATCATATCAAGCTGTCTTTTTTACTGATAGCAATGTGTAATTTCCTTGGTTATACTTCCTGCCCTTAAATTTATACTGTTTACATTTATAATTTTAGGTATTAAATACAGTAGAGATTTTGTAACTAATAATTTCTTATATATTTTTGAAGAAAACTAAAGTAGCCATTAATGGGGTATTAAAATTTTCAATAATGATGTAGATTAAAACTAATAATAAAAATTTTTCATGAGATTGTAAGAATAGTATGAATAATAAAATTAATGAGGAATGAAAATGGGCAAGAAAAGAGGACGAAATGATCTTCAAAAAAATTTTCGGCAAGGTGATCGTATAATGGGTTTAGATTCATTTCGTGAACCTTATTTTAAACAGTTAGACAAAGCAGGATTTGAATATATCGCAGCACATCAGCTAAACTTAGATCATGCTTTAGTTGAACATTTTCTAGATGATACGATAACAACAGAGTATCGACGTTCCTTGCCTTCAGAACAACAAAAATTTCTTTTATTCCTAGAGAAGAATAAAACACATTTGCTTAGATCCGGTGGGAAATGCGCATGGAAATATAATAATGATCGTGAATTTAGATTTGGTGTAGTAATACGAAGGATTTGTAAATTAATTATTACGAAATCGACGCCAGAACATAGAAGTCATTTTATATTAGATGGCATAAGCCAAGAAGATGTGTGTAAGAAACAAAGAAGAGGAAAATACTCTAGTGCAATTACATCGGCTGAATTAAGAGCTGCATTTCGGGAAAAAAATCCTAATGTGTTTTTTTATATCAAGGGTAACAAAACTGCAGAGCCATGGACAGAAGAAGAACAAAAAATGAATTATGAACAATATCAAGAAGTCCGCGAAAAAAAGAGAAGAAAAACATCTCGATAAATATAATAGACAACATTTCGATATTGCAAAAATTGAAAAAGTGTTAATTAATAAAATGATATCAACAGGGGTACTGAAGATATAATATCAATTTAATATTGTTGAGTCTCTAGGGTTTATTGATAATCTGTATTTGCGTAACAATACAATCAGTTATTAAAGAATATTCGTATTATATAAGTGTTTAATAAACAGAGCATTTCTTAAAGACAATGAAATAAACATGTTTACAAAAATTAATAATAAAAATAACTTGATGACAATTCACCATAAAATTAACCCGAATGTGAATGATATTTTTGCTCCACTTAAAAGAACAAAATTATTTTATGAATACGAACATGGGATATACTATAAAAAATCAACATCGACGTCAGCAATTAAAAAATATTTTAATTGCTTGAGATTTAATCCTTCTTCATTAGTGATTTTTTCTATCTTAGAAGAGAAAAATCAGCGTTTAAATTATTGTTTAATTTGTTGTGAAAAAAAGCTTTTGTTGGATCCGAATTTTAATGTTGAATATCTCAGATATTATAGTCCTTCTGAACTAGGCGGACTTGTTTTAGTTTTTAAGATGAATATAGATATTAATAATTGTATAATTGAGATTACTGATCAAGGGGTGGGTTACGAATATCAAAATCAAGGCTTGTGTAAAAAGTCGATGATTTACTGCTTAAATGAATTTTCCACCGTATTAAGCGAAATCTACCCTTTAAAAGAATTTTCGATTACTTCAATAGTAACTTCAATGTATCTCTTAAAATTGTATCCGCAACGTGTTATCAAAGAACATATTGATGATATAGATGAAACAGATCCTATTATAGAAATCACCATTCCTGTTGTTGAATTTCTATCGAAGCACAGGCTAGTTTTAGAAAGGCCATTTATAAAAAATAGGAATTAAATGTTATCGTATAAAATCTTATTGCAACAGTATATGGTTATCTCTGCGCAAAAAAATGATTTTATTTCGTGGTTACTCAAATTTAATTATTGACGGTAACATGATTAAAGCACCTTGATAAATATTAAATATCAGTTAACCCGGATAATGTGAAATAATTATCCGGGAATATAGCTACTTTATTGATATTTTGGAGTAGGTAAATGTTGTGGGGTGAAAATATGTTATTTTTACTGTATTTTACAAGGTTTATATTCCTTTAATATTTTGTCTCCGTAGGTTTAAACAAGAAAACCAGGCAAATTCCAATATAATTAAACGGGCTGATTATCGTTTTAATCTATTGTAATCTGAGTGACTAAAAGTGTTCTATACTTAATTTATATAAAATAAAAATGAAGTCTTGTAACATGACCTGGCTCCTCAAACTGAAAGACATCGATCTCAAAAATAAAGAGCAAGTTATTGGAATTGTTCACGAAATTATTGCTGAAATGGCAAAAATAGCAGATCGAGTAAAACACAATGAACAGGATATTCCAAACTTGCAACCTAAGGATGGAATGGCCGTCGTATTAGAAGCTTTAAAAATAGCGAAGTTATCCAAACCTAGAGAATTAATTCTTAAATTTCAGCAAATCGTGCAAAGTTATGAACTTTTCATAGAAGATGAGGTTGATATCAGTGACATTGTTGAATTAACCGGATTGTGTATTCGAAATAAAGCGACACATCGATCAATGCTTGTCCATTTTGTTGATGATTTTGTTTTTACACCATTTGCTGATTGTATAGAAGAAAACGACAATAAAGGAAACCGGCTATTAGTATTACGTTTTTTACAAAAGCGTCTTACTGAATTACAAATCGAATATGAAACTGATATTTTTAATCCTATCTTGTTAACAATTGAAAGTATATTAAAAGAAGAAACAATTAGTAGTGAAGACCTTGAGAAACTTATTTCACAAATAATTAATATCGTGAAAAGTGAAGCTACTGATGACAATTCTAAAATTCAAACGGATTTACAATCAGTATTAGATGAAGTGAGTGCGAAATTCAGTTTAGTTTTACCCAATACCCCGGTGCCATCATTTGATGATTGGTTAAAGATGAGTGCGGTAAAATGGGGACGAAGACATCATGATACTAAAGCAATCGATCAGGCATTAATGGAATATCATCAAAACATGATCACTAAAACTGATACACCTGAAGACTATGAACATAACTTCAAATTATTACAGAAAGTTAATCAGGCTTGTTATCGTTGGTGTGAGACTCACCTTTACGATGATCATACCTCTCGCCGTAAAAGCATATACTACTTGATTAACTGTCTAGAACAAAACATGGCAACAATCACCGAGCTAAGTAATCAACTAAAAGAGAAGTTGGTAGCTCATAATCCTGATAAGGGACCAAGCTTTATTGCTTAAGATTTGCTACTCCCCAAAATGCCATAGATCACGGGTAGTAATAAGATCCTGTTATTGTATATGATGTTGATGAATCTTGATTAATCGTCATATTAAGCTCACCACCCGTACAATTATGAGTAGTTTGATGTGGAAATTGACATTGTAAATGATCAGTTAATAATTTTAGTGTGCCATCACTATTTACATTCACGGGTATGGTAATTTCTGAACATTCGCAATTAATTGTAATTGAATCAGTTACAATAACCTCAACAGGTGTCAACGTGATTTTTGTGTTTGGTTTATCTGAATCTGCTGTGGTTTTAACATAAAGCGGAACTAAAGAATCTTGCTTTCTACCTTGATTGAACACAATAAGATTTGAACCATTGGCGTATCGAATACCAAAAGCTGTATTAGGATTTTTTTTAAAATGAATAGTCGTTGTCGTGGATTTAAAAGCGGCGAGACTTACCATGACACGTGATTAAATCAAATTCTATTTATAATAAAGTACAAAATCCACGGCAAAATTGGCTATCATATTCAGGATTTATATCATTGTTTTGTCGTCTCTTTACTTTGCCTTTATGATTATTTTTGAAAATTGTATTAGGATTATTACCTGTTTTTTGATGAGGATTATAAGCTTGGCTAACGTTAGTTTGCTCACCAATACTATTATGCGATCTGAGTTCTCCTTCTCTTTGTTGAGATCGTTCCACTCTCACTTGATTTTCTAATGGCGGGGCGCTGGGCCGTTCATTTGTTGTTGTAACGTGATTGTGAAGAAATTCATGATAAAAGGGTAACGCATTGAGCCCAACAGTTGCAGGGTTATTAGAAGCTGGGTTTGTTTGAGGAGTTTGGTGAATACTAATTTCATTATCACTACTATCTTGTGATCCGGGTCTTCCTTCTATTTGCTCTAATTGTTCTATTTTATGAATTGCCTCATGGTTTTCTAATGGCGGCGCACAGGCTACAGCAGTATCATGGCACTCTCCATGGCTTGGCAATCGAGGGATTTCAGCAGCTCCATTACGAGTTGATTGGTTAATACTATCAGCTAAACCCGGTTGATCGTCATTGACATCTTCGGTTGGTTGACTTTGGAAATTAGATATCGTTTTTGTATAATGTTGTATACCACGACCAGTTGTCATAGTGTAAGTTTGATATGTAATAATATCGATACTATCTAAATTGAATGTCTTAGCAATTTTTTCAAATAATTCAGTATTTGCACAGAGATTCTCTCCTACTTGAGCTAGCAATCCAGAAAGTTTTGAAGTTTGTGAACGACTTTTACTTAAATATTCTGGTAATACTGCAAATGGTTGACCTTCATCTAACGCAAGTCTTGGTAGCTTATCACTAAAATAACCTTCACCTAAACAAATAAACAAGTCAGCAACACAACCCGTATTGATATAAATTTTTACGGAGGCATCTTCAGTTGTTACCTCAACTTCGATGCATGCTATTCTTGAACAATTATTATCTTGTGAAGAAAATGGGGTATTGTTCTTAAATTTAAGACATGAATTTGGTGTATTGTGTTTATATTTTTCATGCGAACCAAAGATCTTAGTTACTTTGCATTGGCGGTCTTCTTCAAGCGCTTTGAGAAATTCGTATGTGATACTTTTGGAAAGCACATATTGCAATGGGGAGTTGTAATCTTGAGGATACTTAAAATCAACAATAACCTCTTTATAAAGCGCATAATATTCCGCTGCTATTCCAAGTTCACTTTTACGTTTTGTTTCGGCTTCCATTGAAGGGGGGATTTGTTGAGCTAAACCTTGATTATCTGAATATCTTTCTTGCTCAGTTTGACTGTTATATTGTTGTCGTTTCATATCTAAATTATACTCATCGTTTATATTTAAGTTGTTTTCAATCTATTGTCAGATAAAATACAATGTTACTTTAGTCTTTCAACTGAACAGCGTAAGTATTTTTCAGTCTTTTCTTATTACTTCATTGCTTATTGGAATGTTAAGAATTTAGAAATATAAATTGTAACTATTCAGCATAAATGCTGAATAGTTACCCTGATAATACTGCCTAACCTGG
>CAYGUK010000159.1:0-6650 GCA_964352985.1 uncultured Legionellales bacterium | reverse complement strand
AGTTATACCATTAATTTACCCGCGATGATGAAACCTTAATACAAAACGCCGCTCGCCGGTATTTGAAATAATAGCTTCAATCATATTGTTAGTTATAAAGACTAATCTTTTTTTTCTTTTTTAGTCTTAGGTTTTAATTGGACGACTTTCTTCCCTTTAGTCGATTTTAGCAATTTTTTGTGTCGCTCTTTATCGGCAAGTTGAGCAAGACGCAGTGCTTCTCTTGCGGCTTTTAAGCGTTCTAAACACATTTTTACTCTTTTCTCAGCATTTTCAACGGAGACTGATTTTTGATACGGCATGGAGCTGTTCCTAAAAATAGATTATAAGTGTTTCAACTAGGGCTATAATTTTTAAATGCCAAATTTGAAAACGACCACAATAATTGTCGATCAATTTTAATCATAACACAATCAAATTAAGAGATTGCGAATATGATGTAAATCGTCAAAAAATGATAGAGATTTTATCTTATATATTATTTATAATGCCTTTCTATATTCAATAAAAATAAAGAAAAATAAAATGTATTCTCTCAAAATCCCTGTTAGTTCGACTGAGTTTGGTATACTGCGATTTAATAATGAAACTCTTGAATATATAAGAAATTTTTTAAATCAATCTGCAAGTACGCTTAACAAAGAAATGTTAATGGTTTTTCAAAGTCTTACTATTGAATCAGCCCCAAAAGTAGCTAGACCGATTGGCATCCAATTGTTCACCATACTGATTGCAAAAATGTTAGCGCATCTTACTCATCAAGTCATTGAAACTGCTTTTTTAAAACATTCAACTGATAACCCGGTATTATTTACAATAAATTCTAAACATACAATTTATTGTTATGTAGAAGCATGTGTTTTTCAGGCTCATCAAAAATTGGATAATGATTTTTATTATTTTCTGCGAATGAGACCCAGTTCAATTCCTGATGAACAATTTGATTTAGATACAAAACTAGTAGAAATATCAACGCTTTTTCAAATGGCTGTTGAGTCTCACCAAGCATTTGAAAAAGGGCGTGATCCCGATGAATTATCACATTCAATTTGTGATTATCAAAGCATGTTAGATAAAAGCTACGTCACAATGAAACATTATTGCGAGTCTGCTTCAGTAAGAGATTTTAGAAAAATAAAATGGTTACACTATTTTGCGAGTGAGGCTAATTCAAGATTAATTGCTTTGCAAGTTAATTTTCAATTCCATAAGCGATTGTCGCGAGAGGATTTTAATCAAGCTGTATTGAGAGTTAGTGCTGATTATACGCCGTTTAGTGGCAGGCCGATCACAACACCTTGCACACACACAAAATAAACATGATTATTTAATGATTGTTAAGGATAAAATAGGCGATAGTCGATTGAAACTGACTATCGCCTGAATCGTTTAAGGGATCACTAAATAAAACGCACCATTATCTCTCATGACATGAAGTAACAAGCGATTTGGATTTTCCTGAACGATTTGTTCGAGTGAATTAATATCGGTGACTTTGTGGTGATTCGCCGCCACAATCACATCCCCCGGTCTTAACATCGATGCCCAAGCATCACTATTTTGATCGACATAGATAACTTGCGCGCCTTTTACATGACCGTAATTTAGCGTTTGTTGGTTAAAGTTCCCTAAAGAAACACCCGCTAATGGCGAATCTTCACGTGCCAGACGATTTTCTTTGAATTGTTTTTGGCTCATCACTTGAGCGCGAATATTCATCTTTTCACCTTCGCGCACAATGCCTAATTCGACTGACGTTTCAGGACGTAACAAACTTACTTTATTACGGACTTCAGAAGAATTATCAACACGAGTACCATTGACAGAAGTAATGATATCACCATCTTTAAGGCCTGCTTTTGCGGCAGCAGAATCTGGATTAACTTGAGAAATTAATGCACCTTGATTAATGGGTGAAGCAAAACTTTGTGCTAAATCAGGCGTTAAATTTTGAATTAAGACGCCAAGTAAGCCACGATGTAATTTACCGTATTTTAAAATATCTTCCATCACATGATGAGCAAGATTAATAGGAATGGCAAAACCAATACCGATGTTACCACCATCAGGTGCGAGGATTGCTGTATTAATCCCAACAAGTTTTCCTTGCAAATTAACCAACGCACCACCAGAGCTACCAATATTTATTGCAGCATCTGTTTGAATAAAATCTTCATTGCCTTCGATATGAATACTACGATGAAGCGCACTCACGATACCGGATGTCACGGTTTGTTTTAAATTAAAAGGACTACCAATTGCAGTCACAAAATCACCCACTTCTAAATTGGAAGAATTGCCTAATGGAATCGCAGTCAGATTTTTCGCATGGATCTGTAATAGGGCAATATCAAAACCAGTATCCGCACCAATAATTTGTGCTTTGAAACGACGACCATCATTTAATGTTACTGTCATATTATCAGCTTCATAGACTACATGGGCATTCGTTAAGATATAACCTTTTTTCGCATCAACAATAACACCTGATCCAATACTTACGAAATGACGGGGAGAGTTTGATGATGATTGAGCGCCTTGATCATGTTCGCCTGCGGCAAATGGATTGTCACTGCCTTTGGTATCACCTTCAGCATAGATATTCACAACACCAGGCATCACTGTTTTTAGCATGGTGGCAATGCTGGATTGCTGATGTGTATTTTCTAGGTTAGCGGGGACTTCAGCCAATGCTAATAGTGGTAATAAAAGCAATGACATAACAATAATTTTAATGTGTTTTATCACGTTTGTTTCCTCAGAAATGTTTGGGGTAGCTTACCGCAATTACTGTGTGTATGCAAAAGACTTGTGCAGTATTAAATATTCAGACGATCGTTAACAATGTTGATTATCTTTTATCGAGATCACACTTGCCATGCGGCCGGTAATTTTATCACGACGGTAGGAATAAAAAAGTGAGTCTTCTAAATAAGTGCAATGATTTCCCCCATAAATTTGGTCAATCCCTAATTCGGCAAATTGCATCGAGGCAATAAGATAAAGATTTGCCAGAAATTTATGATCACCACTTTTTTTAAATGCTGCAGATAACTTGGGATTAATATCACAAAAAGTTTCCAGAACTTCGGTGCCGACTTCAAATTTTGTGGGCCCAATAGCAGGTCCTAGCCAAACGAGTAACTCATGTCTAGGACTAGCAAGTTTCAAAACAGTATTTTCAATAATTTTACTTGCAAGACTACGCCATCCACCATGTATCGCTGCAATTTCATCTCCCTTTTTATTACAGATTAAAATCGGTAAACAATCTGCTGTTTGAACAATACAAGGTGTATTTTTTTCAGTGGTGTAACTGGCATCGGCTTCGCAGAGTGTGGTAGAAGCGTTGACGACATGATTGCCATGAACTTGTTTTATCCAACAAGGTTGACTCGGTAAAAATTCTTGTAAGAGTTCGCGATTTTTAAAAACGGCATTTTTTTCATCATCAACACTTAATCCTAAATTAAAACTGGCATAAGCGCCCTTGCTATAACCATCTACACGTGTCGTTGAAAATGCGAGTATGTGTTTTGGCGCAGGCCAATCAGGATGAATAAATTTTGTCATGAGCAAGACCTTAGTAAATTCAGTAAATCGTCGAAGTCTTTAGGAATCGGCGAAGTGAATGTCATTTCTTGTTGTGTTGTAGGATGCGTAAGGGTTAATTTTCTGGCATGGAGTGCTTGGCGTTTAAACGCAAGAATTTTTTCACGATCTTGTTCAGAAAATCCTGCCGGTATTTTACAACGCCCACCATAAACGGGATCACCGACTATGGCATGATTAATATGAGCGAGATGAACACGTATTTGATGCGTGCGACCTGTTTCTAAAAAAACATGAAGTAAAGTGTGAGCATTAAATTTTTCAGCAATGCGATAATGCGTAATCGCCGGTTTGCCATTATGCGTGACGGCCATTTTAGTACGCTGAGTAGGATGACGACCAATGGGTTGTTCGATGGTGTCGCCGGCAATAATTATCCCATTGACCAAAGCAAGATATTCACGAGAAATATCATGTTGACTTAATTGCCGCACCAAATCGGTTTGCGCAGTTAAGGTTTTTGCAATAACTAACAAACCTGTTGTGTCTTTATCGATCCGATGAACAATTCCCGCTCGAGGTATGGAGGCGAGAGCAGGGTGATGATGTAGTAAATGATTTAACAAAGTACCTTGTTGATTGCCGGCACCAGGATGAACCACTAAGCCTTCGGGTTTATCTATTACTATTAAATCATCATCTTCAAAAATAATATTGAGTTGGCCAACTTCCGCTTCATGCGATCGGGTGGTTGTCATCATTGCGTCAATCTTAATCGACTCGCCGCCTTTCACTTTATATCGTTGTTGTTGGACTTGATTATCGACCAGAACAAATCCTGCTGCGATCCAGGTTTGTATGCATGATCGCGAGTATTGTTTAAATAAACTGCTAAGGACAACATCAAGCCGTTTGCCTTTGGCGTCTTCTGGTAGGGTATCAGTTAGGGTAATTTTTTCATTCATGAGAATTTTCGCATCTTTTACAATTTCGGGTATACTTTGCATCTTTAATAAAAATGGAATGGATATTATAACCATGAAAATACGTTTTGTGTTTGTTTTGTTAGCGGCTTTTGTTTTAAGTTCCTGTGCGCAGTCAGGTTCAGTTGATCCTTTAAAAGCGTATCGTAAATATACTGCCACGCAACTTTATAATAATGGTGAAGTCGCGCTTGCTAAAGGTAATTATTCTGAAGCAGTTAAAAATTTCGAAGCCTTAGATGCGATGTATCCTTTTGGTCAATATAATCAACGCGCGCAATATGATGCGATATACGCTTATTATATGAATGGTGATACCGCAGAAGCAGTCGCCGCAGCAGATCGTTATGTTCACTTATATCCTCGTGCCCAAGATGTGGATTATGCTTATTACATGAAAGCACTTGCCACTTATAATGAAAATCGTGGCTTTTTATCCAAAATTTTCCATTATGATTTAGCACAACGAGATATGTCGACAATCAAAGAAGCCTATAAAGATTTTCTAACGCTTGTCACTTTATATCCAAATAGTCGCTATGCCCCAGATGCAAGACGTCACTTAGTTTATTTACGTAACGTATTAGCCATGCATGAATTACAAGTCGCGAGATTTTACATGCAAAAACAAGCCTATGTTGCAGCCAACAATCGTGCGAGTGAAGTCGTCTCTAAATTTCCTTCAAGTCCCAAAGTTCAAGACGCATTAGGAATTATTGTTGCTGCAAATCGTCAATTACATTTGCAAGGTCCTGCTAATGACGCATTAAAGGTGTTGAAAACGAATTATCCTAATTCGCCTGTTTTAGCTCGGTTAGCGAAAGGAAGCTATTAATGCCTGAAAATTTGTTAGGCCCTGATGATATCGATGAAGCCGCCGCGAGTTTTCACCGCGACGGTTTTATCATGATAAAAAATGTATTATCACCCGAACAAGTTGATTTTTTAAATCAAGGCATGGATGCTGTGACACAAGAAATGTTGCAAGCCGATCCAGAACGTAAAGGCAATCGCGGATCGTTACGTTATTCTATTGCAAATCAAATTCATCGTCCACAATGGCAACAGTTAATTGATGTGCCAGCTGTCATCAAAATATTAACTAAAATTTGGGATAACGATGATTTTACTTGTATGGGATTAGGCGGCGATTTTTGTTTACCGGGTTGTGAATATCAACCTTTACATTCTGATATGGAAGATTTTACGCGTTTACACACGCCATTAAATCTTATTCATTTTCGAGATTTACCTTGTCCTTTTGTTGTAGTGAATTTTCTTTGTTGTGATTTTACCCTGGAAAATGGACCTACGCGTTTCATTCCCTTTTCTCATCGTTCGCGCGCAAAAATTCCAACTTTAGAAAGAGAACCTCATTGGATGAAAAACATGGTTTTTACCGCGCCAAAAGGGACGGCATTAATTCGAGATCTCCGTACTTGGCATGGTGGCACACCAAATCGTTCTCAACACTTACGTGCCATGGCAAGTTGTGGTTATTACGCACCATGGTTTCGTGGTGTAAAATATAACCCCTTATCTCCCGATATTTACAATACCCTAGATGATTTTAAACAAAAACTATGTAGGGAAATGCTTACGCCGTAAGTAATCATACTATCAGTTTTTTATAGTTTTGCTATAATACTTATTACAACAACCATTCGGGGTCACTTCATCATGAAAAAAATCATCGCTCTTTTCCTTGTTATGTGTTTTGGCTTTACAACTTTTTCTTATGCTGATACTTGTAGTGAATATGTTAGCTGTTCAAATGGTGTTTTAGCATTAACCTCAGCAGGACAACAACTTTTTACGATAAGTTCTGCAAAATGTAGTTCGGTTAGCTTCAATTCTGCTGTTATCCAAAGTGGAAAATTACAATGTAATTTTAGCCCCAGTGGTACAACATTTTCTAAACGTACTGTAACACCCCAAGCGAATACAGGTTGGAGTAGTACCAGTTGTCAAAATTCTTATTGTAGTTGTCCTGGTGGTAGTTCTTGTGAATTTCAACCAAATTTTAATTAATTTTCGTCACTATTCAGCATAAATGCTGAATAAGTTACCCTGATAATACTGCCTAACCTGGCAAAGCCAGGCTAACGGCACTTA
>CAYGUK010000158.1:0-6922 GCA_964352985.1 uncultured Legionellales bacterium | reverse complement strand
ATAAATATCGGTTGACCATTAAAGTTTAAATAACATCCTGGTGCTGAACCATTATGATTCGTTAAAACGGTAGCGCCTTTAGGAAACAATGCTTGTTGCGCATTATTCTCACTTAATTTGAAATTTAAATTTTTTGCGCGTTGTTGAATATGTTCCCAGACTTTTTCATCGAGTCGTAATTCGAGTCCGGTGACATTCGCGATTGCATGTCGTGTTCTATCATCTGAAGTGGGACCTAAACCACCCGTCGTAATTAACCCGCGATTGTGTTGTAAACAAAATTTAATGGCAGATTCCAGATTCTCTTGATCATCAGACGCGCTCACATGATTGCCAATACTATAGCCTGCCTCAAATAATTCACGCGCAAGTAACTGACTATTTCTATTTAATATATCACCATTTATGATTTCATCACCGGTAGTGAGTAGGGCAATTTTATCTTGAGTTTTAGCAGTCATTCGGTATCCTTAGCGGTTTTAAATAATCTGTGAAGAAATTTGTGATCGAAGCAACGGCCGCTATATTAGGATTTTTCTGTACTTGGTATTCTTTAAGGCAGAATATCTTAACTTGGCCTAGCGGAATTATTTCTGTTGTTCTTTACACCGTATTATTTTTTCAAGTGCGATTATACGCTGATATGGGCTTACAAGTCATTTATTGTGTATTAATGTTTTATGGTTGGCGAAATTGGCAACAAGAAAATAAAATTGAATTACCCGTTCGTAAAGTTTCAACAACCACCATTATGATATTAACATTAATTGGCGGGGTGGCTTGGATAGTGCTTTATTATTTACTTGCAAAATACACCAACTCTCAATGCGTTGCATTTGATGCGTTTAATGCGGTCGCGAGTTTAATTGCGACTTGGCTCATGGCAAAAAAATATATTGAAACGTGGTTTTTATGGTTTATCACCGATAGTAGTTATGTCGGGATTTATCTCTACAAACATTTATATTTAACCAGTGCGCTTTATGCGTTTTATACTATTTTAGCCATGCTAGGTTATTACTGGTGGTTTAAATCTTGGCGGCAAACTCAAATCGCTTATGCTTAGGATTAGAAGGTAATTGGAAACAATAGATTTCATTCCACAGTTATGTGTTTTATACCAACTCGGTCAAATCGTTTCTGAGCCGCTACGTGTGAGTGGCGGTTTTTTGCATCAAGTGTGGCGTTTTCAAACTTCAGAAGGTTATTTTTGTGTAAAACAATTAAATGCTGATACCTTGCCGTTAACGGAAAATTTGCACAATATTACTGTCTATGATCAATTTGCCTATCATGTTAAACAATTTGGTATTGAAACAGTCACCGCAATACCGTATCAAAGTCATCCTTATTGTATTATTGAAAATCGTATTTTTATTTTATTCCCTTGGGTCAATGGGGAGGTATTATCATTTCAACCGAGTAACACTTCACACGCTAAATTGATGACAGAATTGTTAGTAAAACTTCATCAAGTGCCGGCGTCAGAAAGCGTGAGTTTTAATTTGCCTTGGGAAAAATCCATTGGTAAAAACTGGTCTTATCTATTTCAATTACTCGATGATCATTATTTACTAGAGAGTCATTATTTTTATTCAGCATTAAATAAAATTAATTATTGGCAAACACTTTATTTAGAAAATGCTGAACGACTACTTGGCGAAAAACGTTTAAGCCATCGGGATTTATATCAAACTAATGTGATTTGGCGAGATGACAATCATCCGGTTATCATCGATTGGGAAGGTATGGGCTTGATTTATCCGCAAGTAGAGTTATTTAATTTAGCGATTAATTGGGCGGGGATCACTACGCCTGACTTTGACTATCAACGTTACCGCGAAATCATTGATTACTATAATCACATTTCATTGCAACCTCTGGATATTAATGCCAATGTCATTTATTCGAGTTTTGGTAGTTGGTTGGCTTGGTTGGAATTTAATATTTTGCGAATAAGTGGATTATTAGCCTGTGATGTTTATCAGTTAGAGGCAGCCAGTCAACAATTAACTGTTTGTATCATGTGTTTAGAAAAACTCGAAGCACTTGCCAGTGTGGTGAAAATCTAAAGTAATGATTTACAATAACCCTCTTGCTCTTTTACTTGATGAAACTTTGACTAAGTGCTTGTTATGCTGACCATACTAATAGATAATAACCAGTTTTCGATGTTGTGACTTGGAAGAACAATGACAGATTACAAAGAGACACTTAATTTGCCGAAAACGGCCTTCCCCATGAAAGCGAATTTAAATCAGCGCGAACCTGAAGTGCTGAAAAAATGGCAAGAAATGGATATTTTCAAACAGTTATCCGCACATTGGCAAGGACGTGAAAAGTTTATTTTTCATGATGGACCGCCTTATGCTAACGGTAATATTCATTTGGGCCATGCCGTTAATAAAACCTTAAAAGACATTGTAACAAAATCAAAAATGCTATCAGGTTATGCCGCGCCCTTTGTGCCAGGTTGGGATTGTCATGGTTTACCCATCGAATTAAACGTCGAAAAAAAGGAAGGCAAAGCCGGGGATAAAATATCGGCAACTGACTTTAGGCAAAAGTGTCGAGAATATGCGGCAAAATTTATTGATATCCAACGTGAAGAATTCAAACGTTTAGGCGTCATTGCTGATTGGGATAATCCATATAAAACGATGGATTTTAAATATGAAGCAAACATCATTCGTGCGCTTGCTAAAGTGATTGCACGCGGTGATGTTAAGCAGGGATTTAAACCTGTATTTTGGTGTTTTGATTGTGCCTCAGCTTTAGCACAAGCTGAAGTTGAATATAAAGATAAAACATCACCTTCTATTACGGTTCGGTTTACGGTAAATGATGAAAATGATTGTGCTTCGCGTTTCGCGCTAGATGGCGATGCCGGTGTTGGACATATTACCGTACCCATTTGGACGACAACACCCTGGACGTTGCCAGCCAATGCGGCTGTTGCAGTTCATCCTGAATTAGAATACGTGTTATTACAAACAACCGGCGAGAGTGTTGAACGCTTTATCGTCGCAAGTGAATTACAAGCCAGTTTCGAAAAATTATTACCCGCACTCCAATTTAATCGTCTTGGTATTTGTCAGGGTGAAGCATTATTAAATTGTCAATTACAACATCCCTTTTATGAAAAGTTAGTGCCTATAGTTGTCGGTGATCATGTTACGACTGAAGCTGGGAGTGGTTGTGTTCACACGGCTCCCGCGCATGGACCTGACGATTATAAAATGGGTCAAAAATATGAATTAGATTTTATTAATCCAGTGCAAGGCAATGGCGTTTTTAATCAGGATTTACCGCTATTTGGTGGACAATTTGTGTGGAAAGCCAATAAAGCAATTATCGAAATTTTACAACAAAATAATAAATTAATTCATCAAACCACACTGAATCATAGTTATCCGCATTGTTGGCGACATAAATCAGCGTTAATTTTTCGTGCGACTCCACAATGGTTTATTAGTATGGATCAACAAGGGTTGCGCCAACTTGCTTTAAAGGAAATTGAAAAAGTTAAATGGTTTCCACAACAAGGACAAATGCGTATTTCCACCATGGTAATTAACAATCCTGATTGGTGTATCTCAAGACAACGCACTTGGGGAACGCCTATTACGGTTTTTTTACATAACGAAACCAATGAAATGCATCCTGATAGCGTCAATGTGTTTGCTAAAGTTGCCACACTTGTTGAACAACATGGTATTGATGCTTGGTATGATTGTGATGCCAAAGAATTAATTGGTGATGATGCAAAAAATTATTATAAATCGACTGATGTCTTAGATGTTTGGTTTGACTCAGGTGTCACTCATTACTGTGTGCTCGAACAACGTCCCGAATTACAATTTCCTGCTGATTTATACTTAGAAGGTTCAGATCAACACCGTGGTTGGTTCCAATCTTCTTTATTATCTTCAATAGCAATTAATCAATGTGCGCCTTATAAAGCAGTGCTAACCCATGGGTTTACCATTGATGATAAAGGCCGAAAAATGTCAAAATCATTAGGCAATGGTATTGAGCCTGAAAAAATAATTAAAACAATGGGGGCTGATATTTTACGTTTGTGGATAGCGCAAGCAGATTATCAAAGTGATATTGCTTTATCACAAGAAATTCTAAAACGCATCTCAGATGCTTATCGACGTATTCGGAATACTGTCAGATACTTATTAGCAAACACGGATGATTTTAATTCGAAGACTGATTTAATTGCTAATTCGGAATTATTAGCTTTAGATAAATATGCGTTACGTTTAGCAAAAAATTTGCAAACTGAAATAATTGAAGCTTATGATCGTTATCAATTCCACCAAGTGTTTCAAAAAATTCATCATTTTTGTTCCATCGAAATGGGTGGTTTTTATTTGGATATTATTAAAGATAGACAATACACAACAAAAACTAATTCACAGGCAAGACGTTCAGCTCAAACCGCCATGCATCATATTTTACGGGCAATGACCCGATGGTTAGCGCCGATTTTATCTTTTACCGCAGAAGAAATTTGGCAATATTGTGAATTTGAGGAATTTGATTCGGTGTTTTTTGCCTCTTGGTATGATAATTTTGGCGAAGTAGAAGATAATCAATTTAACGATGAATTTTGGCAAGATATCATTAATGTGCGTGATTGTGTTAATAAACAAATCGAGCAATTACGTCATGAGGATAAAGTCGGTTCTTCTTTAGATGCTGATGTAAAATTATATTGTGATGAAAAATTAAAAAATAAAATCGATTTATTGGCAGGCGAATTGCGTTTCATCTTAATTACTTCCAGTGCAACTTGCCATGACTTAACGGACAAGTCTTCTCAAGCTGTGCCAACGAGTATCGATGGTTTATTTATCGATGTTTCTCCTTCTTCCAATAGAAAATGTATTCGTTGTTGGCATCATCGTGATGATATTGGCAAACTTATGGCTCATCCCGATATTTGTCAACGATGCGTTGAGAATGTGAACGAGGGTAAGGGTGAGAAACGTCATTATGCATGAGATGGGTATGAATCAACTAGTAGAAAATAAAGGACAACTTCGTTGGTTATGGTTAAGTATTTTTATAATAGTATTAGATCAATGCTTGAAACATTATCTTAATTTACATTTAGTTTATGGGCAATCTGTTGCATTGTTACCTTTTTTTAATTTAACGCTTGCTCATAATACTGGTGCTGCCTATAGTTTTTTAAGTCAAAGTTCAGGTTGGCAAAAATGGTTATTTGGTGGATTTGCAGCGATTGTTTCGGTTGCTATTATTATTTATTTAGCAAATATACCAAAACATAAAAAATTACTTGCTTGTGCTTTAGCACTAATCTTAGCAGGTGCATTAGGAAATTTAATTGACCGAGTTACTTTAGGATATGTCATTGATTTTTTCGATTTTCATATCGGTCATTGGCATTTTGCCATTTTTAATATTGCAGATACAGCGGTGACAATTGGTGCAGGTTTATTAATTATTGATTTGATATTGACTGATAGGAAAAAAAAGAAGCATGAATGAATTTGAAATTTATCTAGCGAATCCTCGCGGTTTTTGTGCGGGTGTTGATAGAGCGATTGAAATTGTGAATCGCGCGCTTGATATTTTTGGGCCTCCCATTTATGTGCGACATGAAGTGGTTCACAATCAATTTGTCGTAAATAATTTACGTGAACGTGGTGCTATTTTTGTTGATGATTTAGTGGACGTGCCGAGTAATAAAACTGTTATTTTCAGTGCTCATGGCGTGTCGCAAGCCGTTCGTCAGGAAGCAAAAGAAAGACAATTAAAAATTTTTGATGCGACTTGTCCGCTTGTCACAAAAGTTCATATGGAAGTTACCAGATATGCGCGTAAAGGATTTGAATGCATTTTAATCGGTCATGCTGGGCATCCAGAAGTTGAAGGCACGATGGGACAATATGGCAATCGAGAAGGTGGTATTTATTTAGTTGAAAAAGTAGAAGACGTAATACAGCTAAAAATAAAAAATGAAAATAAACTTGCTTATATGACTCAAACTACTTTATCTGTTGATGACACAGTGAAAATAATCGATGCTTTACGCAGTCGTTTCCCTCATATTGTTGGACCGCGTCGAGAAGATATATGTTATGCAACACAAAATCGTCAAGATGCAGTGAAAGATTTGGCGCAAAAGTGTGAGGTTGTTATTGTTGTTGGTTCGATGAATAGCTCCAATTCAAATCGACTTCGTGAGTTAGCAGAGCGTTTAGGGTGTGAATCTTATTTAATTGATCAGGCTGATGAAATAGACTCGAGATGGTTAGCAAATAAACATTCTATCGGTGTCACAGCTGGTGCAAGTGCACCTGAAGTATTAGTCCAAGCCGTGATTAAAAAACTACAATCATATGGTGGAAAATTTAGTCAAGAACTTTCTGGTCGTGAAGAAAATATTATCTTCGCTTTACCAAAAGCATTACGTCCAATATCAGAAGAAGAAATAGAATGAATGAGACAATTAACTTAATTCAACAACATCGCTCGATAAGAAAATTTAGTGATAAAAAAATAACAACCAATCTCCTTGATACGATTATCACTACCGCTAAAGCAAGTTCGACATCGAGTTTTATTCAATGTACGAGTATTATTCACGTGACAGATATCACTAAGCGTCAACGCTTAGTGACATTAACAGGTGATCAAGCTTATGTGGCTGAGGCTTCAGATTTTCTCGTATTTTGTGCTGATTTTAATCGTCATCAGCAATTAATCACCGAGGCAAAATTAGGCTTTACCGAACAATTATTAATTGCGGCAATCGATAGTGCGATGATGGGTGAAAATGCATTAATAGCGGCTGAATCGCTTGGCTTGGGGGGAGTTTTTATTGGCGGTATCAGAAATCATCCTCGCGAAGTGATCGAATTATTAAAATTACCACAACATG
>CAYGUK010000157.1:0-6928 GCA_964352985.1 uncultured Legionellales bacterium | reverse complement strand
ATCGAATACCACCCCCGACAGGAGTCGTTAAAGGTCCTTTAATAGATACGACATATTCTTTTAATGCGGCTAAGGTTTCTTCTGGCATCCATTCATTTGCACCATAAACTTCAGTCGCTTTTTCACCGGAATAAACTTCCATCCATGCAATTTTTTTACTATTGCCATAACATTTTTCAACAGCACTATCGATCACTTTACGCATAACAGGAGTAATATCAACACCAATACCATCTCCAGTAATGAAAGGAATAATCGGATTGTTTGGAATATTTAAGGTGTTATCAGCATTAACTGTAATTTTTTCACCTTGTGCAGGAACGATAATTTTTTCGTAGGACATGTGATGACTCCAATGTTGTGAAAAACCAACCTAAATACAACTGACACTAGGGATGAAGAAAGCAAACAATGTTGATACTTTTTATCTAGGGCAATGGTATTAACTAGGCTACTTAGCTTTTAGTGGCAAGAGCATATCATTTCTAATCGTTTGCAACAACAATTGGCTTTGATTACACTGTCACAAAAATATTTGAGATTAAGCAACGAATGAATAAAGATAAAATCATTGTGGGCATGTCTGGTGGTGTTGATTCCTCGGTAACAGCTTATCTTCTTAAACAACAAGGCTATGAAGTCGAAGGTGTCTTTATGCGCAATTGGCAAGAAGATGATGAGCATTGTCCTGCGACTCAAGATTTAAACGATGCAAAAGCAATTTGTGCCCTACTCGATATTCCTTTTCATTCTATCAGCTTTGAAAACCAATATTGGGATAAGGTATTTCAATATTTTTTAGATGAATATCAAAAAGGACGCACGCCCAATCCCGATATACTCTGCAATCAAGAAATAAAATTTAAAGCCTTTTTAGATTATGCGCTAAATGAATTAAAAGCCGATAAAATTGCAACAGGACATTATGCGAAAATAATTAAAAAGCATGATCAAGTACAACTCCATAAAGCTCTAGACAAAAATAAAGAACAAAGTTATTTCTTATATCGTTTAAATCAATTTCAATTATCGCATGCTATGTTTCCATTAGCAGAAATACCAAAAGAAGAAGTTCGAAAAATCGCTAAACAAGAAAATTTTATTAATCACGCAAAAAAAGATAGCACAGGAATTTGTTTTATCGGTGAGAGAAAATTTAATGAGTTTCTCCAACAATATTTATTAGCGAAACCTGGACCAATCATTAGTGATCAAGGCGATCAAATTGGCTCTCATCAAGGACTCATGTTTTATACAATCGGTCAACGTCATGGTTTAAATATTGGCGGATTAAAAAATTATCCTGAAGCCCCTTGGTACGTATTAGAAAAAGACATCGAAAAAAATACGCTTATCATTGGCCAACAACAAGATCATCCTAAACTTTATAAACAATATTTATTTTGTGATGAAGTACATTGGATAGCAGATCAAGAACCCACACTACCCTTATCTTGCCATTGTAAAATCCGTTATCGGCAAACAGATCAAGCTTGTCGCTTAACGACCGAATCAGCCTCTCAAATTAAAGTCGAATTTGAACAGCCGCAACGGGCTATAACGAGCGGGCAATCTGTCGTATTTTATGTAGACACACAATGTATTGGTGGTGGAATAATAATATAACTTTTTCATAGCGCTAACATTATTCGAGATTTTGCAGTAAGCTGTGTTTTAATGCTATAACTTAATTTAGAACAAAGTAATTTGGAGTTTTTGTGTGGCCAAAGATTATAATGACATCACACTTGCACTAGCAGCCGTTGCGCAAGCGTGTGGATTAGTCACTGATATTGCCTATACCGGAGCTGTAAACGACAAAAATTACCACATCATGATTGATTCTATTTTTGCACTAGACACGCCCAGTGTTACTACCCTTTATGGTCAACTCGAAAATTTAAATTATGGTCTTAATAATTTAAGAAAAATTTTAGGTGAAGCATCAGATAAAGCAACATTAGATATGAGAAATTATTTTGCTTCGATTATTCATTTAGAACGACAATTCATGTCCAATAAAAAACTGATTAAAACGATGAGTGAAGGAATAAAACTCGGGCAGTCAAAACGAGATTATTTCACTCATTATCATCAAAATATTATTGCATTTTTAGCGGACCTTTATAAAAAAACGATTGGCCAACTAAGCTTAAAAATTAAAATAACAGGCCGTCCTGAATATTTACATGTGCAAGAGAATGCCGATAAATGTCGAGCACTGTTACTCGCGGCTGTCCGTGCGGCTGTGCTTTGGCATCAAGTCGGTGGCTCTCGTTGGCAAATTGTATTTTCTCGCGGAAAATTATCAGATACAGCAGCTAAACTTCTCGTTGCAGAAGATTAAATTTTGGTAACTATTCAGCATTTATGCTGAATAGTTCCCCTGATAATACTGCCTAACCTGGCAAAGCCAGGCTAACGGCACTTAAGGTGATAATCGCAATTCTCCCCTAAGAATCCCCATCGCGAAAGGAAAGTCTTTTATTTTCAGTGTTTCTACGTTTTAGCTTAAATTTGGTGAATAGCTATAAATTTTTTTTAATTAAATTAAAGTAGCGCTAACAAGATGTGTGATATG
The DNA here is from genome assembly GCA_964352985.1 of uncultured Legionellales bacterium. GTDB lineage: Bacteria > Pseudomonadota > Gammaproteobacteria > JAHCLG01 > JAHCLG01 > CAYGUK01. The sequence goes on along the minus strand of CAYGUK010000157.1, from coordinate 4,347 downwards.
CAACCAATTTTTTTTGTCAATTTCATCTTGTGGTGTTAACCAACTCCCACCAATAATTTTTACATTCGGTAATTTTAAATAATCAAAATAATTACTGGGATTTAATCCACCTGTTGGGCAAAATGAAACAGTTGGAAAAAGTTGATTATACGTTTTTAACATTTTTATCCCACCACTTAATTCTGCAGGAAAAAATTTTACAAAATCAAAACCCAATTCCATCGCCTGCATTACTTCGCTCGGAGTAACAACACCAGGTAAATAAGGATATTGATGTTGTTTTGCAAAATGACAAAGCGTTGATGATAAACCTGGACTAACAAAAAATTTCGCACCTCTATCATGCGCTTCATGCATTTGATCAGTTGTTAATACCGTACCCGCGCCAACCACCATATCAGGCAATACCTGTGTAATATTTTCAATTGCTTTTAACGCGCAGTCTGTTCTTAGCGTAATTTCTATTTCTTTGATACCACCTTGATAAATTGCTTCAGCTAAAGGCACAGCATCAGCAATTTTTTGAATAATAATAACGGGGATCACTCGCGCTAATGTTTGTAAATCATGAATGTTTTTCATCAGTAGTCATCTTGTGAAGAAAAGCGTATTATACCTGTAAAATTTTTTAGATGCGAGCAAGCTAATGCAAGAAATTATCCAAGATATTTTACCCGAAGTAATTTCTATTCGACACGAAATTCATAAAAAACCTGAATTAAAATATGAAGAAGTGCAAACAGCAGAATTTATTGTCGCCAAATTAAAAAGTTATGGTTATGAAAATATTAAAACAAAAATTGGCAAAACAGGTGTCACTGCACTTATAGATAGTGGACAACCAGGTAAAACAGTTGCGCTACGCGCTGACATGGATGCCCTCCCCCTCGACGAACAAAATGATTTACCCTACAAATCTTCCCACCCTGGAAAAATGCATGCTTGTGGCCACGATGGTCACATGGCAACATTATTGGGTTCAGCACAGCTTTTAAAAAAAGCCAATCCAACATTTAAAGGAAAAATTAAATTAATTTTTCAACCTGCAGAGGAAGGTGGTCGAGGTGCGAAAGCCATGATAGATGATGGCATATTAGAAAATCCCAAAGTAGATGCTATTTTTGGTTACCACAATATGCCCTCCTATAAAGCCGGAAAAATTATTGTCCGAAGTGGCTGTCAAATGGCTGGAATTAGTATTTTCAAATTAACGATTAATGGTAAAGGTGGACATGCTGCCGTTCCGCATTTAGCTGATGATCCCATTATTATTGGAAGCACCATTGTTCAACAGTTCCAACATATCGTAAGTCGTTTAAATGATCCCGTCGAACCGTTAGTGCTTTCCGTGACACAATTTCATGCCGGTACTGCAGATAATATTATTCCTGATAGTGCGACACTTACAGGTTGTGTTAGAGCCATATCAGTCGAAATGCAACGAAAAGTAGCTGATGAAATGACAAAAATTGCTGACGGTGTTGCGGCTATTTATAATGCAAAAGCACAATTAGAAATTTCTGAATTGTATCCACCAACCATCAATCATCCCGCAGAAACACAACTTGTGATTGATACAGCTCGCGAACTCTATGGTCCTAATGCCACCATCGACATGCCGAACCCCATGATGGTTTCTGAAGATTTTTCCTATTTTCTTCTGGAAATACCAGGTTGCTTTTTCTTTGTTGGCAATGGCGAAGATAGACCAATGTGCCATCATCCTAAATTTAATTACAATGATGATATTTTACCCACCACAATGAATATGATGGTAAACTGCGCATTAAATTATTTAAAGACATAACAGATGACAGAAAAAATGAATATCGTAGCTTTTGGCGAATGCATGTTAGAAATGAGTCGCCCACAAAAGAATCAAAAAAAGTTTGAATTAAATTATGCGGGTGATAGTTATAATTTTTTATATTATTTAAATCGCTTTCAATCAGATTTAAATTTTCAAACACATTACATCACAGCCTTAGGTGATGATCCTTTTAGTGATGAAATGCTAGCGCATTGGCAATCTCTCAATATCAGCATTGATCTCGTAACTCGAATCAAAGGTAAATTACCCGGGCTTTATTTTGTTGAGAATGATTCATTCGGTGAGCGCTATATGTATTATTATCGTAATGATGCTGCAGCAAAACTTTGCCTTGATCAAAATTATTATGACATGCTTATTAATAAATTAACTCAAATAGATTATTTTTTCTTGAGTAGTATTTCCATCGCTATTTTAAGTGCTGAAGGTAAACAAAATTTAATTCAATTATTAAAATTACTTAAGGAAAAAAACACAACCATTATTTACGATATTAATTATCGTCAAAAACTCTGGCCTGATAACAAACAAGCCATCGATACGATACAAACCTATTTACCCTTTATTGATATTGCTATTCCTACTTTTACCGATGAACAACAATTATATGGTGATGAGACTCCTCAACAAACTATCGCTAGATATTTATCTTTTGGTGATAAAAAAGTAATAATTAAACGAGGTGCAGAGGCTTGTATTTTCGCAACCAAAAATCATAGTGTGGAAATTCCATCGATAGAAAATATTAACGTCATCGACACGACCGCAGCAGGTGATTCGTTTAATGCCGGATTTTTAGCAGGCTTACTTCAAAGTGGCGATGAAATATCGGCGATAAAAAGTGCTCACCACTTAGCGAGTCAAGTCATTCAATATCAGGGTACGTTATTACCTTATGAGCGCATTAGCCCGATTTACTAGCTCGCAAAAAATGGTTCAGCCTGGCCTTTAATATCGACATCAATAACGAAAATGTTGCCTGCATTGGGTTGTTGATTTAATTCTTCTGCCGTTAATTCGAATCGCGCTGAAGAGATAAAAAGTTTATTTAATTCTGGCCCACCAAAACAACAACTCGTAGGACGAGCAACGGGCATTTTGATAATTTTGTCAATTTGACCATCTGGATTAAAACGAGTGATTCGCCAACCATTCCAGTGCGCTACCCATAAAAAGCCTTCACTATCAACACACATTCCATCGCAAACACCAGCTTCAGTTGGGATCTCGACAAATAATTGATGATGTGAAATTGTGCCTGTTTCCAAATCAAAATCATATTGACTAATTTTTCCAGTCCCCGAATCGCTGTGATAGAGTGTTTTTTTATCAGGGCTAAAACCAATTCCATTTGATACAACTAATCCTTCAGTCATTAAATGGACACTGCCATCAGCATCATAGCGATAAAGCGCTCCCTTTCCTTCATTTTCAGTTAAATCCATCGTACCTGCCCAAAATCGACCACCGGGATCAACCGAACCATCGTTAAACCGAATATCATCCCGCCCAACAATTAATTCAGCAAGCGTCGAAACTTGGCCAGTGGTTGTATCAAGACTATAAATACCATCGATTAATGCCGCAATTAAGCCACCCGATTCTTTGAAACCGATACAGCCCACATCACTCGGCATAGTCCATTGTTGGTGCTTTTCTGTCGCATAATCCATGCAGTGGATATTTTTAGCGAAAATATCAACCCAATACAATTTTTGTTCGCGAGTATTCCAAATTGGTCCCTCTCCCAATTCATGTTTACCTGACCAATAGACTTGAACATCCATTATTTATTCCTTCGCAGTAAATTTTTTGTTTTATACCAGATTAGGGAATGATGAACTAGGGAAACCGATATGAATTTACTGATTTCTTAATTCAAAGTGAGTATGATATGAACTCAAATAATTCAAATTGCATACATATCAATTATTTAAGGTAATGAAACATGGCTAAACAAAATCGTGGTTTTGTGTTTTTTATTGCAGCAATTGCCGCACTCGGTGGTTTATTGTTTGGCTATGACACGGGTGTTATATCCGGTGCTATTTTGTTTATAAAACAAGATTTTCATCTTTCATCGGTATTAGAAGGATTTGTTGTTAGCATTGTCTTAGTCGGCGCGTTATTAGGTGCATTAGTCGCAGGCCGAGTGGCTGATCAATACGGCCGTCGCAATGTGATTATTGTGACTTCAATCATTTTTATTTTTGGCTCATTAGTCACAGCTTTAGCTAAGAACATTGATGTCATCATTATCGGACGATTCGTGTTAGGAATAGCAATTGGCGTCGCCTCCTTTGCTGCGCCACTTTATATTGCTGAAGTAGCCCCTTACCGTTATCGAGGTGGGTTGGTTTCGCTTAATCAGCTGATGATAACTGTTGGCATTGTTTTATCTTATGTTGTTGACTATTTTTGCGCTCATTTAGTGGGAAATTGGCGTTGGATGTTAGGCTTCGGTATCATTCCCGCCCTGATTCTTTTTATTGGCATGTTATTTTTACCGGCAAGCC
>CAYGUK010000156.1:5338-7015 GCA_964352985.1 uncultured Legionellales bacterium | reverse complement strand
GGGGCATATGGCACATTCACTTTAACTAAAGATTTATCAGAATATACTATTGCAAAATTTCTTCAGGGAACAAATAAAAAAACAGATTTAATCGTTCGATTTTCAACAGTAGGCGGTGGACAAGATTCAAGTGATTATGCAAGAGATCCTCGGGGTTTTGCGATAAAGTTCTATACAGAAGAAGGTAATTTTGATTTAGTCGGGAACAATACGCCGGTGTTTTTCCTTCGTGATCCTTCAAAATTTCCTGATTTTATTCACTCTCAAAAGAAAAATCCTCAAACTAATATAGCCGATCCTGCTGCTATGTTTGAATTTTGGGCCAACAGTCCTCAATCACTTCATCAAATTACAATTTTGATGTCTGATAGAGGGATTCCATATTCTTATCGTCATATGAATGGCTATGGGTCACATACGTTAAGTTTTTGGAATAGCAAAGGTAAACGTTTCTGGGTTAAATGGCATTTTAAAACAAATCAAGGAATTAAGTGTTTAACTGATGCAGAAACATGTGGATTACCATCACATGGCGCACAACTTGATTTATTTGAGTCAATTGAAAAAGGTGACTATCCAAGTTGGGCAGTTAAACTTCAAATAGCTGATGATGATGAAATTAAAAAATTAAATATTAATCCATTCGATCTTACTAAAGTTTGGCCACATAATATTATCCCGTTAGTCGATATTGGTAGCTTTGAATTGAATCGAAATGTTGATAATTATTTTGCAGAAGTCGAGCAAGCAGCCTTTAGTCCAAGTAATTTTGTCCCTGGTATTAGCGCATCGCCCGATAAAATGCTACAAGCAAGATTATTAGCTTATCCCGATGCTCATCGTTATCGCGTCGGCGCTAATGTAAATCAGTTGCCAGTTAATTCTCCAAGATGTCCGGCAACAAGTTATCAACGTGATGGATTTATGGCGGGTGTTTGTCCTGCTCATGGAAATAGTAATTTTCAAAATAATATTCCAAATTTTTATCCTAATGATGGTGTTAATGAAGGTACTGCCGCACCAGTTAGTCATGTCGTTGAACCTGAACTAGCGATTGGTAATGTAAACGTTGGTTATTTTAATAATGAACATGAAGATAATTTTTCCCAAGCAGGCGATTTATATCGACTCATGTCAGAAGATCAAAAAAATCAACTTACAAATAATATTGCAGGAGGATTGAAACAAGCAAAACAGAATGTTATTGATCGCATGCTTGCTCAATTTGAAAAAGCAGATCCCGATTATTGCAAAAGAATAAAAGCTTTAATCGAGAAATAAAGTTCACCTAAGCGAAAGATAAAAATGTTTTTATCTTTCGCAATAAATTTAAAACTAAATTTATTTATTAGAGACTATTTAAGGATAGTGAAAATGTTTTCACAATTAAAAGGGAAAAAATATGGCAAAAAAAATAGCTGCGGCAAAACTCATTATTAATTGTCTAGAAGCACATGGTGTCGAATATATTTTTGGAATACCTGGTGCAAAAATTGATGCTGTTTTTAATGCTATTAAAGACTCTTCGATAAAACTCATATTATGTCGACACGAACAAAATGCTGCATTTATGGCCGCTGCTTATGGTCGAATAACAGGTAAACCCGGCATTGTTTTAGTGACATCTGGGCCTGGCGTATCAAATCTTGCAACTGGATTATTAACAGCTACCACAGA
>CAYGUK010000156.1:0-5328 GCA_964352985.1 uncultured Legionellales bacterium | reverse complement strand
ATCCTATTGTCGCATTTGGTGGTAACGTGGCACAAAACATGGAATTGAAACAATCCCATCAAAATACTAATAATGTAAAATTAATGGAAGCTGTTACTAAATCAAGTGTTGAGGTTCATAATCCAAATAATCTAACAGAAACTATTTGTAATGCATTCAGATTAGCGACAGCACCAAGAGCGGGAGCTTGTTTTATTAGTTTACCTCAAGATGTTACAACATGCGATGTGAACAATCATGATGTGACACCAGCTATAGAAATACATTATGGTCAAGCAACTAATCAAGTTCTCAATGCTGTTGCACAAACTATCAATAATGCAAAAGCCCCTGTATTATTACTTGGCTTAGAAGCTACTCGACCAGATGTGACTAAAGCTATTCGTGCTTTACTAAAACATTTTCCTCTTGCAACGATTGGAACTTATCAAGCAGCAGGAGTTATCTCACGAGAATTATTAGATTATTATGTTGGCCGAATTGGCTTATTCAGAAATCAACCCGGAGATAAGTTACTTGACACTGCTGATGTAGTTCTCACTGTAGGATTTGATACTGTTGAGTATGATCCTGAAACTTGGAATGCTAATATGAATAAAACAATTATTCATTTAGATTATACACCTGCAGATATTCATTTAACCTATAAACCACGTTATGAAATTTTGGGTGACATAGCTACAAATCTAAATAGTTTAAAACGTAAACTGAAAAAACGAAAACATTTACATCGTTTAGAAGAAATTAAAAATTTACGAGGAAAACTTCAAAAAATAATTCATCGTAAAGTAAAAAATATTGATGGTAAAATGCATCCACTTTATTTTATACAACAATTAAGAGAATGTATTACAGATGATTATAGAATTATTTGTGATATTGGAAGCGTCTATATGTGGATGGCTCGTTATTTCTTCTGTTATAACCCTCATCATTTACTATTCTCTAATGGACAACAGACTTTAGGTGTAGCTTTACCTTGGGCAATCGGCTCTTATTTAGCAAATCAAAAACGAAAAATAATTTCAATAAGTGGCGATGGTGGATTTCTATTTTCAGCACAAGAATTAGAAACTGCCGTGAGAATAGGTGCAAATTTTGTTCATTGTATTTGGACAGACGGTTCATATAATATGGTTTTAGAGCAAGAAGTGATGAAATACCATCGTAAGGCAGGCGTTGATTTTGGTCATTTAAATATTGAACAATATGCAAAAGCATTTGGTGCTAAAGGTTTTACCCTTCAAAATCCACATGACTTTAAAAGCCTGTTACTTAAATCAATGAATTTAAAAGGACCTGTATTAATCGATATACCAATCGATTATCGAGATAATCCAGGATTATTTAAAACAACTGCGAAAAATTTAGGACATTAATAATGAACACAATTGCTTGGCTAGTTTTGAGAATTATTTTAGCTTGGATGTTTCTATATCCATTACTTGCAATTTTTAATGATTGGCAAGCAATGGTAGATAGCATGGAACTAATTGTACCATTTGCCAAACAGTTTTTTGCATTGACAATGGTTTGTGTCATGGTGGTTAGTGCATTATCAGTTGCATTTGGATTCTATGGTCAGTTTGGCGGTTTATTAATGTGTTTATATTGTCTTGTGGGGATGCTATATCACTATCGCACGGCCAATATTATTCGCGACACTACTTTATCTGACAAAGCAAGTGAACAAGATATATCATCATTTGAAAAGACAAAAATTTTAGGCATAATTGGCCATATCACCTCTGCAGAAAAAAATTTGCCCATTGCCGCTGCGAGCTTTTTTATTTTTTTAATGGGTACAGGACCATTTAGTTTAACAAGTAAAATTTTATTTTAGGAGCACCTACATGAAAAAATCTGAGGACCTTTATCAAAAAGGTTTAAAAGTAATGCGTCAACATCTTGGTAAAAATGCAGATAAATATGTTAAAAAAATTGAAGAAATTGCACCCCAATTTTCTGAGGTAAATGTTGCATTTGCATTTGGTGAAATTTATGGCGATGGTGAATCCCCTCTTGATCAAAAAACAAGAGAATTAGTCACTGTCGGCGCATTAACTGTTCAAGGATTTGCTCTTCCACAACTTAAATTACATATTGTTAGTGCTCTTCGTTGTGGTGCTTCCAAAGAAGAAATTCTTGCGGTAATCACTCAAATGATCGCATACTGTGGTTTTCCTGCAGCAACTAATGCCATTTTGCTTGCAAAAGAAGTCTTTGAAGAAATTGATGCTTTAAGCATCGATTGACATTTACTTAACTACAACTAAGAATTTAGCAACTCTCTAAACAGCTGATGGCTGTCAATGCTTTTATCTATTAACCTCTATTTCTTTTCACTAAAAAAATTTACTTTAAACAAAAATAAATAGGAAAATCACAATGAATAATAATGTAATTTCAAACAAAATATTTACTAGAGAGTTAGTACGAGCACAAAAAGCAATAGAAAGAGTTATTTCTTTAGCACAGATAATCTATCGGAACAAGTCTTATGTTACTACAAAGAAAAACGTTTACACAGAGATGCATATATGCTTCAATTTATTGATGATAAATTATCCAAATTATTTTTTACATTACCTAAATCGTGTTGATAATGAAAATATTATGTTTATTCTCTTTGCATTTCGCATGTTACATGAATTTATGAGAAAATTTCGCTTACAACCACATTATGTTAAAACTCAATCCTATAAAATAATTAAAGCAAAAGCCGATAATTTATTTTCTGTTGCGTAATATTTAATTTTTGGCACAATTATTTACGTTTTTTTCACTTCTATTTCAATTTTAGATAATTTGTTTCAAAAAGCATCACTTTTTATTGGTTGGTCGTTGTAGGATCGCTAACTCTACTGCTTCATCAGCGAAAGCTTGATGTTTAGGTTGAAATCTTGGCGTATTTGGTAAGGGAGATGAATCTAACAACTTTCCATGTTCATAAAGTTCATCATCTTTAAATAATTGATCTTTATCAATTTCTGCATTTGAATCAACACCTAATTGGGTTGAAATTATATCCAGACCAACTCCTTCTTGATTTTTACCTTTCAAACCAAAAAACATAGCGCCCGCTGCAGCTAATTTAAGTGCTAAAGCCTTTGCACCTACAATTAACATCACCGGTAAAATCATTTTAACGATACAAAAACCGACGACAGCTCCCACAAGTGCTCTGATAGGATGTTTAATTTGAGAAATTCGCTTTTGAGGTTCGTATTGAAATAAGGTTTTATGCCTAGATAAGGGTTTTTGAGTCAATTCAACAAATTTTTCACCTCGTGGTAAAACTTTAAAAGATATATCCATAGTTTCTTTTTCTGTTTTACTGACCATTTTAGATAATTCCGTTTGAAAATCTTTATGTGCAACAGTTAGATTTACATCTGATGTAAGTGATTCATTATGGAAATTTGTTTTTTGCAAAAAGTCTTCATATCTTTTTCTGTTCTTTTTAATAGCTTCTTTAAGATTTTCTATAACTTGATTTTGATCACTAATTTTAGTTAGTTCAGTTTGTGTAATTTCCTGTAATTGATCTAACTTTGTAAGTTCGGATTCAAGCTCATGTTTTAAACGTTTATAATTTTCTTGATAGAGATTATATTGGATAATAGTTAAATTAAATGGCGATATATATGTTTCATTTTTTTTCTCATGTAATTCTATTATTTGTCTCAGATTCCTTAGATTACCATCAACGTTAAATAAGTGTTTATAATTTTGAAACATTTCAATATCTACGCTTGTTAGTTCTTGTTCAAACTTTAAACGATATACTGCTTGCAAATTTAGGCCATTAAAAACTGCAAATGCAGCTTGATAATTTCTCTTTTTAAGTAACCCACTTATAACATGTAACCAACGAGTAAATGCTACTATCATTTCTTGTTGATTAGATCGATTCAGAATATCAAAACATACAAAATTAGATATGCTATTACTAAAGTTAACGTCGCCTTCTTTTATAATGTCAAAATTGTCTTTGTTAAGTTCACCTATATGCTTCGTTTTAATACTCTGATCATGAATAGACTGTATTATAATATTTAAAATATTTTGTTGTTCTTGTAAAAATAAATCATAATTATCATCTGTAATAAAAATTTTTAAGTACTGTTCATCAGATAACAATCTGTCTAATTTTTTAGTATGTTTATAAAAATAATTATTTGGAGAATATGTTAATTCAGATTTATTAATTTTTTCATCCAATTCATCAATAATTTGTAGTAACTTTTTATTTTTTTCTTGAAAACTTATTACACCATCTGGACGGCTAAAATTTTCAGAGTTAATTTGATCTAATTGCTCTAATTGAAAACGACAAGCATCTAGCTCAAGTTGACAGCTCATAATGTATTTGTTGAGCAGCTGGAGTTTTGTATAAGAAACACTTAAAGGATTATTTCTATAACAACAATCAAGCTCCATTAATTCAAATAAATGATTATTTATTTGAATTCGCAAATCTTGAATATGTGATTGAAGTAAGGAGTACTCGCTTTCCAAGTCTAATTGACTTTTTCTTTGATCATCTACTGATTGTTCATTTTTTTTATTAGTCATAATTTATATTTCCTTATTAGTGGGTCCGAATTTAAATTAATTACTTTTATATCTTAGTGATAAGTATGATCTATATATAATAATATTTAAATTAAATTTGTCTTGTTGTAATTTTTATATAAATAATACCTAATAAAAATGAATAGAATAAAACAAAAGTCAAAATAAAACTATTTTTGTCAAAATCATGACCTTAATTATGAAGAGCTTGGAACTATTTATTTATCTAATAAAAAACCCCATTACTTTTTAAGTAATGGGGTTTTTTTGAATAAAAACCTGGTAATGTCCTACTTTCACATGGGGAGACCCCACACTATCATCGGCGCTAAGCGTTTTCACTTCTGAGTTCGGAATGGATTCAGGTGGTACCCACTTGCTATTGTCACCAGGATAACCGGTCTTAATAAAAGCATCAGCTTTTATTTAATCTGTGGATGTAAATGATCTGTAAAGCACATGTTGTCTTAAATAAATGCTCTTGATTATATGGTCAAGCCTCACGGTCAATTAGTACGAGTTAGCTTCATACATTACTGCACTTCCACATCTCGCCTATCAACGTTGTAGTCTACAACGGACCTACAGGGAACTTAAAGTTCCAGAGAGATCTAATCTTGAAGGAGGCTTCCCGCTTAGATGCTTTCAGCGGTTATCCTTTCCGAACGTAGCTACCCGGCAATGCCACTGGCGTGACAACCGGAACACCAGAGGTTCGTCCACTCCGGTCCTCTCGTACTAGGAGCAGCT
>CAYGUK010000155.1:0-7150 GCA_964352985.1 uncultured Legionellales bacterium | reverse complement strand
AAAAGATCCGGAGGAGATTATTAATACATATATTGCAATCAAACCGGTCTTCCCATAATTTAGAGATAATAAAGAATTAAAACACTTAAGAACATAAATCAAAGCTTATAATTGGATAGCCTTCAGAAATACCCTGGTGAGCTCTGTGGTAATAATGTTTTTAACGAAAGAATAAGTTCATCTAAAATGATTTTGATATTATCCATCGATTTGTAATGTCTAAGCCCTTTGATGATACATTCAATTTTATTTTGATGGAGAAGATAATCCCGATTTTATGATAAGACAAATTTAATTAAAATAGCCTAATAATATTACAGTTCATTATTGCTGATTGAATATTATAGATGGAGTTTTTTATACTTTATTTTTAATAATGAGGAAAATAAAAATGGCAACACCGGCTGACGTAGTAAAAGATACAGGTCCTGATGTGGAAGATGGTAAACCCGATGCTAGTACCGCCTTATTAGGAGACTCTGATCGATGTGACACAGGAGCCGTAGGTCTTTTTTCTGTTCAAGAGATGTTTAAATTGGCACTTTTCGCATCGGATCATACAAAAGATTATTTTTTTAAAGGTAAATGCGCTGATCCCAGACAACTAGTTTATAGCTGGATACCTTTTACATTAGGTGCGCTCGCTGGCGCAGGTGCTGCAATTTCTACAGGTGGCATGGCGGCAGTGCCCGCATTTTATTTTACGTTTACAACAGTAAATGGTGCGACGTATGAAACAGGTAAAGAAGTTGCCAAGCGTTATGACTTACCTGGAGTGGGTTATTTTGATAATACTGAATCGTTTTCAGAACGAGCGGGTAAGGTCTGTCGTCCGGGTACTTCAAGTTCCAGTGAATAAATTCACGTTACAATTAAGGGAACAAGGTTACAATTGTTCCCTTAATTGATTTGGTTTTCACGTTTTTAACGTTACGGGTCTTTTGGTTTTCTTCATTTATTTTTTAGCATTTCTTTTAGTAAAATAAAATTAACTTATTTACGATACCTAGCTTATAAAATAAAATTATTGATTAAATAACCTAGGTAATTTAATTGTTTGACAAAATTTGTTCTATGCGGATAAATAAACTTACATTTAATAAATAATAAGAGAAAAATCATGTTTGCAGATGTTGACCTAAGAATTTTAACTGCTGATTATATCCTACTTCGAGCTACTCAAATTCAAACACATGAAAATTGGAGAGCGTTATATATGGCTATAATTTATCATGAAATGCTAGGTAGGTTCGATAATTCTGAACAGGACTTAAATGATTACATTCAAAAAATTCACTGTTCAACCTATGACTATGTTGAAGATCATGATAATTGCCTAAGGTTAACCTTAAAGTAATTAACTAAGCTATTCAAATATTATAATTAACAGTTAAATACAAGATAAACAGGATTAAATCATATTCATAGGATATGAAAGAGCGCATGTGAATGATTTATAATTTAAAGCTAATGTTGGTTGGGCTATTTCATTTTAGTAGAAATAAATAAAATAATACTTTTTCAAGTCACTATTCTATATTTGAGAAGTTATAACATTGACGGGTGATAGGGTGTTTAAACATTAATACTAATAAAGTTAACTGTTCAACTCTTCAAAAACTTAATTGCCATTAAAATTACTAATGCTTTCCCTTTTTATTTTATTAATATCGTCTTTGACAATACCTGATACTATAATATGTGCGTGTTGTAGTTTATACGCTGCATTGCTTGTAGGGAGTTTACTTGAACTGGTTCCGATATGAATATTAATATCACTCATTTTGAGGGATTTTAGATCTCCGAATTTTCCAAAGGTCAATGTGATTGAATTTATATCATTGTTTTTTGCTGCTTTTTTTAATGATATTAAATCAGCTTGCTTTAATAATATGGTACAAAAAAGCGTTTGAGGTGCTACAGGGTTTGGGGTTTTATTCAAAACGCAATCACCAGAAGATAATACACCAAATTTAGGATCGGGGAGGTTAAGATCTTCAAATGTAATATATTGAATTATTCTATGTCCTTCAGTATTTGGTATAGAAGCATATCCAACAATAGGATTACTTAAAAATGCCGCAATCATAATAAAAAACAGCAATGAATAATAATGTTTGCTAAATAATTGATTTGTCGACATGAAGAACTCCAACTGTTCTGTTTAATATAAGTATGATGTTGTTATCGTTAATTACCAGTATTTAAGGGAATTATATTATTTTCAAAGTATAAATTTTATCGTCTATACTTAATTGGAGGGATCGCTTTGGGGTTGTGATGAAAAAAATTACTATCAACTATCTTAATTATTTCATTGGTTTACTTTTAACATTATTTGCTACAGTTGTTGTAGCAGATAATAACAAATCCTATAGTGTGAATATTACAATCGATGATATTAAAGTAATGGGCATTATGTAATTGCTTTAACCAATCCTCTAAGCAGTAACGAAGGTTTTTCCCAATATTCTATTATTCCAAGTCAAGCAGATATTAATAGCACTGAAATAATTAGTACTAATCCTTCACGTCTTAAAATAGCACCTTTTTCACCAGCGATTGTGCAACGGTCTAATTCTTCTAATATTTCCAGCTTGTATTGAGCAGTGATGTTTCGGCGTTTATTGCGTATCGTTGCTTCTGGATTGGGAATATTGGCCGACGCTGAATTATCGTGTGTATCGGTCGGCCTCCGGCCACCCTTACCACACGATAATTCAGCTTCTTTGTTTATTTTGGATGATGTATTTGTCATTAAATTTCTCCATATCTTCAATTGCAATTACTATAATTAAAAGGCTCATATAAATTTTATTACATAATAAATCGCTATAGGGATAATATAAATTTCAATCAATTTTGAGTGTTTGTTGAAAAAATTATTTATCGATAAGGACTCGTTTCTGAATTTACTATTGTTGTTGATCCTGAAATTTAGTAATAGTTGACTTAACAAAGATAATATTCTTTCAAATAATAACTTTATTATTGAATTCTTCTGGATATAAGGCTAAATAATTAAGCCAAATTTTGGTATATTAGTGGTTTCGCTGAACTTAAAATTTAACTATACCAATCACGATTGAAAATTAGGAACTAATTGTTAGCAAGGGGTTGATTTTTTATTAAAAAGATCAAGCTATGCAATATGAATGGATTAACACTGACATCAGATCAAATAAATGAACTGCGCAGGGCGCATCGAGCATGCAAAGACAAACGCAAAGCCGATCGAATAAAAGCAGTTTATTCGCTTGCATTGGGACATTCGATCCAGGAAATGATCAGCATATTAATGATAGATGAAGAAACATTGCGTAATTATGTAAAGCGTTATCAAGCAGGTGGCGTTAAAAAGTTAATTAACGAAAATTACAAAGGCTCATCAGCAAAATTAACTGTCGAGGAATTGAAAGAATTAGATTTACATCTTGAGCAAAAAACGTATTTGACAGTAGAAGCCATCATTGCGCATGTAAAACAAACGTATAACACAAACTACTCGGTCAGTGGAATGACGGATTTGTTACATCGGCTAGAATTTACGTATAAAAAATCTAAGTCTGTGCCAGCTAAAGTAGATGAAATAAAACAAAAACAATTTTTAGAAGAAGTCGAAGAAATACAGAAAAATAAAGGGAAAAATGACCCTTTGCTTTTACATGGATGGTGTTCATCCTCAGCATAATACGATGTTGTCCTATGGCTGGATCAAGAAAGGTAAAGACAACATTATCAATAGTAATACAGGTCGTCAGCGAGTGAATATCAATGATGCGTTAGATGCGCAAACATTGGAAGTGATTGTACGAGATGATGAACGTATCAATGCACTCACCACTATAGAGTTGTTAAAAAAATAGAATCTCATTATCCATTCGCCAAGACAATTTATATTATTTGTGGTAATGCTAAATATTATCGTTCTAAACTAGTACGAGCATTTTTAGAAACGTCGAGGATTGAATTAGTATTTTTGCCCTCCTATTCACCCAATTTAAATTTGATAGAGCGACTTTGGAAATTTATGAAGAAGAAAATTCTCTATAATAGATATTACGAAAAATTTGATGATTTTAAAGAAGCCACATTAGGTTTTTTTGAAAACTTTGCTGAATATAAAGTAAATATTCGCCTAACCCACAAAATTCGTAACCTATTGATTAATATCTAAAAAATATTCTTAAAGGTTCTTAATCTATTTAAGAACTTTTAAGAGGTTAACTTGATTTTAGATAAATCTCAGGTTATATTAAGACTTCTTAAATGATTTAAGAACTTTTACAACCATGAGTAATGAGACTAATGACTGGCATTTTGCCAGACCAGAACTGGCAAAATGCTATATAGAAATATTCAATGTAGGTTTAACATCTGCTCGAGGACTATTTGCTCGTAGGAGAATGGGAAAAACTGAATTCCTTAAAAAAGATTTTATGCCGGCCGCAGAAAAAGCCGGATATATGACAGTTTACATTAACCTATGGGATCTAGAGTTTGATCCTGCTACAACAATTGTTACTGAACTATATAGGACTATCGAGCCAAAAGGATTTCAGAGAATCCTTAAATCATTTTCAACATCATTAGAAAAAATAAAAGCGTCAGGTAAGGTTGCTGTAATTGAGGGTTCTGTTGAAGCTGATTTCAGTAAAGCTGAAAAAATCAAAGGATCATTGCTGACAGAATCAATGGCTGCATTTGACAAGAAAAAAAAATCATTAATGCTAATAATCGATGAAGCTCAAGTATTGACCTATGAAGAAAATACGAAATTTGCGCATGCATTACGATCCGCATTAGATGTAAGAAAGGAACGGATTAAAGTTATATTTGCAGGTAGTTCTGAAACAACTTTACGCAGAATGTTCGGCGTATCATCAGAGCCTTTTTACAACTGGGCTCCGTTAGAACCTTTTCAATTACTTGGCGAGGAATTTGTAAAGGCCATGGTTAAAAAAGTAAATCAAATTTGCAAAATGCCATTAACCGAAAAAGAAGCTTTAGAAGCATTCGCAGAGCTAAAAAATACGCCAGAGTTTTTTAGAAGATATATAGAACAATATATTTGTAACCCACAAAAAGGCTCTATTGAAGCATTAAAAATAACTAAAAGTAATGTATTTAATGATGATACATTTAAACGACAGTGGGATTCTTTATTAGCAGCAGATCAAATTATATTGACCATGGTTGCTAACGGGAAATCTGATTTGCATGGCAAAAGTACCTTAAATCAAATTGGGAAGACATTAGGTGTGAGCAATGTTAATAAAAACACTACTCATAATTCCCTAAGACGGTTAATGGATAAATGTATTTTAACCAAAATTGGTTATGGTCAGTATCAATTTGAGGATGAGGCTTTCTCAGATTGGGTAAAACATAATGGCTAATTTCAGAAGTATACCAAATTAACTTATACACTTTAAAGATGGAAACAGATAATGGATTATTCTGCAATAATTAAATATACTGAGAATTTTTTCGAATTTCTACAGAAAAAATCTTGGTTCTTTTTAGTCTTTTTATTATTAATATTATACTTACCAGAAAACATTGCTGATAGTTTAGGTTTAATAAGTGGTCTTGATGAGATGATTCGGTCAGTTGTTTTTCTTGATCATATTGCATCAGTGTAGGATCAATCTAGCATTTTTGATGAGGCTGAAACGCCTCACCTTTTATATCAATTTTAATCAAGATATTTTTCTTTAGCAAAGCTTCCCTACGGATTGTTATGCAACAATTTATGGCAATTAATTAATACGATAAATCAAACTTAGCGTTGCAGCATTTATACTTGCCTTTGGTTTAAAGTGAATATTACTGTGCCCAATAACAGGGATCTGAACACCAACGTTCAAATTAACATGAGGATAAATTGAATAAGTATACTCGCCTCGTAACGCCAAATGCTGGTTAATATTATACAAAAATCCTAATCCTAATTGAGCGGCCGCTATCGTTTTTGACTTACTAACAGAGCTTGAATTAAAACCTGATATCGTTTGCATTGTCGAGTAAGAAAAGCGATTGACAATAACGCCAACTCTACTTAATAAAATAAAGTGGGGCTCTAATTGGTAGCCCAGTAAAAAACCACCTCCAATACTCGCTTTAATTTTTGCGCCCAACGTTTCTTGTAAAGTTAAATTAGTTAAAGGGATAGGAACAAGGAGTGAAATTTTTGGATTAAAGTGGGTAAACTCGCCAAATAGTTCGCCGCCAAAATAGATATGATTTGCAAAAAGTGCATCATATCCAATAGTAAGATCTTGCGCGCTGCTAGTTGCTGCTAATGTCAGGTTATTAACCTCCACGCCGACAATTTTTAGATCAGAAAATTCGACTGACAGAGGTCGCACACCTAGACCTGTGCCAAGATAAAGCGCAGCAAATGATACGCTAGCATTTACAATACATGCAAAGGCTATGATAGAACCAATCATCATTTTAAAATACTTCATACTTTTTCCTTATTATTGATAGCTATTCAAGGGTAAGTATTTTTAATTTTGCGTTAAATAAGCAATAATTAATAGAAGTAATTAATATTCCCTTTAAATTGAAGGGTACTGAGGTACTGCTTTTTTATTGTAAAAAAGAATAGATGGTTATAACAATTTATAAAAATATTTAACTTCGCTTTATAACATCCCAGGCACTGCTAACCTCATCAAGCCACATCATTTCTATCTAAAACGTTGTCTAACATTTGGTGTTGGAGCTTGCATTTGATCGTAGGGTATTGCATATGCCACGATATCATCAGAACGAGGGAATATTTGTTGTGGATAAAACTCACTCATAATAGCTGGGCCATATAATTTTGGGTTATACTCATATCATTCTAAACGCTGATGTATCTCAATTGCCGGAATATTATCAACATTAAATATGCTTCTTTCATCAACTGAATTAATTAAATGTGAAGTTTCAGCAAAAATTTAATCCTTATAATAACTAGAGTGATTAGTCTAGTTATCAAGCAAAGCACATTATCCACTTGATTTATATGATAAATTTTATTATCCTGTTCGCCCGAACAAATTCAACGAAGGCTAATAATAAATGGATCATGGGCGAACGCTACCTCTTGTTGTCGAAAAATCAGCAGATGAGATCAATGCGATTATTACAACCG
>CAYGUK010000154.1:0-7257 GCA_964352985.1 uncultured Legionellales bacterium | reverse complement strand
AATCCTGTCAAGTTTTTTTTATGAATTTTTGAATTTATTTTAATGGAGGGGTGAGCAGTTACGTTATTTCATTAATTTAGAGGATAAAAAAGAGTTATCACTGAATTGAAATAATATCTATAATGATTTGGATTTTTTTTTTGATGACATGTAAATCCCCATTGTTAAGACGCCTCAAAAAAAATTGTTGATGAAAAAATAATATCTTTGTTACTTCCACCTAAACTGCAGTTATTGTTGCTTTTGGTAATTGACTCATTATCTTGGTTATCGAGAACGAAAATATTCGCCAATAAAAACCTTAATGATGTTTCTAAAGCAAGTATTAAATCCAGATAAATCTTGTCAACAAGCTATAGCAAAAGAAAATGTATATCGAATAACCCAAGGTGAACAAGTTGTGAGTTCAAATACAGGCCCCTATTGTGAAGCAAGAAAACGACTTCCTATCGAATTAGTTGATGAATTATTGACTGAGATAAATCGTCAATTATGCCAACATATTCCAATAACATGGAAGGTATTTGGTCGACATTTAAAAGTATTTGATGGTTCAACATTATCTATGCCAGATACTCTCGCGAATCAAGATTTATTTCCCCAACATAATCATCAAGCACAAGGGGCGGGCTGTCCCATTGCTCGCATTGTTGTGATGATGTCATTAATGTCAGGTTGTGTATGGGATTATGCGATTGGTGCATTTAAAGGTAAAGGCACAGGCGAAGCATCGCTATTAAGACAACTTATTCATAATATAGAAAAAGAGGCTATTTTTTTAGATGATCGTTATTATCCTAGTTATTTTTTAATGGCTGAATTGATGGCAAGAGGTGCGATGGTATTTTTCATGGCCAATCACAGCGCCATTACGATTTTAGAAAATGACAACAACTGAGTAAAAAAGATCATTTAATTTCTTGGAAAAAACCAGCCAAGCCAGATTGGATGAATAAAAAAGTATATGATAGTTATCCCTCAACAATTGTAGTCAGAGAATTTAAAATTGCAGAGAAAATATTTGTCACCACTTTACATGATCATAAAAAATATCACCATAAAGAATTGGCTGCTATTTACAAGCGTCGTTGGGAAATTGAAGTCAATTTCCGACCTATTAAAACGGTTATGAACATGGATATGTTATCTTGCAAAACACCTGATATGATTAAAAAGGAAATTAGCATTCACTTTTTAGCTTATAATATTATTCGACTTATTATGATGCAAGCTTGTGTTCGATATAATAAACTACCGTGGAAAATTAGTTTTAAGGGAGCCATTCAATTACTTAATGTATTCATGCCCTATTTTTTAAATTCATCTGAAAATAAAAATAGATTGTTGTTTAATAATTTACTCGATTTAATTGTTAAAAATAGGGTCGGCAATCGACCTGGCAGAATTGAGCCCAGAAAAATTAAAAAACGACCGAAAGCTTTTCCAACATTAAAACATCATAGATCGATTGATAGACAGAGAAGGTATACAATGAATATGAAGAGCATGGGCATTATATTCGTGAAGCGATTAAGGATGCTTTAGAAATAACGCTATCTATCATTATGGGTACTGGCTTTAGCAAGCTGGCAAGTTATCTCGCAGCATTTATTTTACCAGAAACAGGTGTAGTAATTATACTTATTGCTGGAGGCATTGCAGGCTCATATATTGGTGAATTAACAGTTAAAAAAATATTCGAAAGAATATATGGTAAGGATGAATAAATTTAATGTTGGTATCAATTTTTCTAGTATTTGGCATAACAACTCTAGTTTTACTTGTAATACTTTTATTGCAAATGCCAATTATTTATATATTAATTGGTCGAACATATGATAAACAATTTAATAAAAAAAGCGTGTTTTATGATCCAGGAATAATAGGTTATAGTTTTGTTATCAGAATGACTTCCTACGCTTCATGTGTGGTATTTCGAATAAATTCAAGGATCAATAAATATAGAAAACAAGCCTATAATAGTTTTGATTTTAGAAGTGACTATACTAATAATCAGGTTTTACTTGCAAAAATATTAGTTTTATTTACTTTTTTATTTGGCTTTACGCTTATAGCCACAATTTCTTTATTATTTTTTGTTAAATAATATATTGATTTCTAAATTGTTTAGATTGAGAGATTTTCTTGATTTATATAATTTTTTTGGTTTTAGGAATATCACTTATAGTGTATATATTTGACAATTCTTTGGGTAAATGAATCAAATCACTTAGATGAAAGGCATGGGTGTACTAGAATCTTATTTGAAATTTATCATAAAATATAATTTACTAAGGAGAAATAATGATGTTTGAAATAAACACACAGTGTGAAATTGAAGCGACACCTGAAGAGATTTGGGCTACATTAATAGATTTTGATTCATATTCCGAATGGAATGCATTTATAATAAATGCAAGTAGAGAGTGTGATAATTTAGAAATTACAATAAAACCACCATCTGAAAAACAAAATAAGTTTACACCCAAGATTATTACTGAAGTTGAAAACACAGAACTTCGATGGGCTGGTAAATTCATTAGTGAATATTTATTTCGCGGAGAGCATTTTTTTAAATTACACTGCATTGGTCAAAATAAGACGAAACTAATTCATTGTGAAGTTTTTACTGGTGCTTTGACTTGCATGATAACTAGAAGTCAAAAACAACATATTCTTGAAGGGTTTGAGGCAATGAATAAATCGTTACAGCAAAGAGTGATGTTGAATATTAAATCCGAATTCTAGATTAAATATTATAAAAAGTATTTAGGAAAAATCGATGCAAGATTTTATTTAAATTTTTTATTTGTTTCCTTCAGATAGGAAGATGGCAAGTCTAAAACACGGTAATATTTTTATTTGACAAATAAAAATGGAGTGAAAAAATAAATGGCTGTAATTGATTGTTTTAAAACGATTTTATTATGGCCTGAGGTGGAATCGAACCACCGACACAAGGATTTTCAGTCCTTTGCTCTACCGACTGAGCTATCAGGCCTTATTTAGGATCTCAGTCTCATAAGAGAACGCGTATTAAAACTTTTCATGCAGCATTCGTCAAGAACTATTTGATTTCACAATAAAAAACATACATTGTATTTTATAATAGCTTGATAGGTGGATAAATCTTTATCTCTATTTAATCAGTTATTTATTACGATAGATTTCAAAAATTTATTTAATGTCCATGTTTTTTAAACAATCGAAAATAAATTTTAACAAAACGATATAGATCAAAAATAACCAACCGCATCAAATTAAAAATAATTTATTCTTCAGGTGGTGTATAACCCTCGGGTGCCGCACTGCCTTCACCAAAAAGAAATTTTTCCATTTCTTCTCGCAAAAAAGTTCTAGCTTTTGGATCGACCAAAGATAAGCGATATTCATTGATCAGCATGGTTTGATGATTAATCCACATTTGCCAGGCTTGGGCTGAAATTGATTGATAAATCTTTTGGCCTAATTCGCCGGGGTAGGGTGGGGCATTTAAGCCATCTGCTTCAGTTTTTAATTTTTCACAAAATAGTTTGCGTGTCATATTGAGAAATTCCTAACAAATCACTGACCGGTTTCGAAAGGCCTATTGTGCCAGGATTTTTTGTGTCATACCAGCAAAGTGCTGAATTATCTCGAATCAATGGTGTTTGTTTTTGCATGGTGATTATTATCGGATGCATGATTAAATGAAAATGAGAAAATGTGTGACGAATAATAGCTTGAGTTGCAAATTTTATTGGCGTAATACCAAAATTATTAAAACAAAATTCCTGCCAATTATCTTCATAATCACATTGCGGAAAACACCATAAACCGCCCCAGATGCCAGTTGGTGGACGTTTTTCTAATAAAAATTTATTGCCATTTTTAATGAGTAGAAAATAATAATGTTTATTGGATAATTTCTTTTTGATTTTCTTTTCTGGAAAATCCATGACTTTATTTAATTTAAACGCACGACATTTTTTTTGTAGTGGACATTGTTGGCAATTCGGTGATGATCTCGTGCAAACTAAACTGCCTAAATCCATCATTGCTTGCGTATAATCACGCGCACGATGATCGTTAATATGTAAATTAGCATGTTGCCAAAATTCATTTTCTACTTTTTTATCACTCGGCGAACCGCTGATGGCATGATAGCGTGCTAACACTCGTTTAACATTACCATCTAAAATTGGAAATGGTTTATTTAATGATAACGATAAAATGGCGCCAGCGGTTGAACGACCAATACCCGGTAAGGCCATTAATCCTTCAAGCGTAGTTGGAAAACGATTATTAAAATCACGATTAATAATGATAGCTGTTTTATATAAGTTCCTGGCTCTGGCGTAATACCCCAATCCACTCCACAAATGTAACACTTCATCTATCGGGGCCTGGCTTAATTTTTTGATCGTTGGAAAATTTGCGGTAAATTTTAAAAAATAGGGGATTACCGTTGCCACCTGCGTTTGCTGCAGCATAATTTCAGACAACCAAACTCGATAAGGCGTTGGATTTTTTTGCCATGGTAAATCATGACGACCACACTCATCAAACCAAGCTAACACATTTTCTCGCAAATAAGATGGCTTCATTAAAAGCGATCAAATATTGAATTTAATTTATTCCCTAGTTTTTGATTGACTAATTGTTTAACCTTCGTTTCAACTTTTTGCGTAATCTTTTTTTGAATATTTTTTTGTTGAGAATGAACAATATTTTGCATTAATTGACGAGAATCAAAATGCCATTCGGGTTTACTAAAGCTACCACTTAAGCGATAAGGAATTGCCGTATTCGCGAAGGCTTGCACATAGGGGCTATTACTTTTTATTCCCGTTAATAAAGCAGAAATATCGACATTTAAAAACTGTTGTGTCACTAAATTAATTGGTCCATTAATACGTCCTGTAAATAATGGCGTCACAATTTCACCATTGGTGGTGGCGATACCATTTTTAATATTCATGTTAGCTTTCATACTTAGGAATTTCGTTTTTCCAGTATTAACAGTGTTAGCGTTGGGTGATGGTTTATTGAGTAAAGCAAAAACTTGATTTTGCGCACGAGAAAGTTGATAACCCACATCAACACCTTCTAATTCACCATTAGAAAATGCAATATTTGCTAAGCCATTTAAATATTGCGTAAAGTCTTTAACACTGTTGCCTTGTGTTGAAAGAGAAATATTCGCATTCGCCGTACCCGTTATTTGTTTAACACCAAGTTCTGGTTTTTCGAATACAAATAATTGGCTGGCTTGAATATTATTTAATTGGCCTTGATAGCTTAATTTTGGTGTATTACTTTGAACATTTAACACGCCGCTACCTTGATATTCACCGGCAAATAGTTTTGCTTCACTATTGGCAAGTTTAATCAAACCATTGTTGGCGACAATTTTGAATTTAATATTATTTATGTCGTAACGTTTAATACTGACTTTACCAATTTGTATTTGACCATTCATTGAAATTTTACGTAGAAACGCAACGGGTAATATCGCAGCTTGATGTTGTGAGGATGATTTAACTGCTGGATGTGAAGTTGGCGCTGTAGTTGAAGTTGTCATCGCTTTTGGTGCAGGTTGAGCTTTACTTTGTGGCGCATTATTTTTAATGAGATAGTTATTTAAATCGATATTATTTAAATCAAAACTAAAATGCATGTTGGGATTTGCAAAATCAGTTAATTTAAAAAAGCCATTCAACTTGCTTTTATCTAAAGTGACATTAATCTTTGAAAGATTGACGCTTTGTTTATTTGCGTTGACTGTAATATTGGCACTTGCCATGCGCATGCCATTTTCATTTACAAATTGTAAATGTTGTCCTAATTGAGATAAAACAGTGCGAGGATTAAATGAATCCACATTAATTACACCATTTATTTCCGGAGAGTTAAGTAACTTTACACCTTTAAACTGTGCTCTAACAATCATGTTATAGGCTTCAAGGCTTAAGTCAGGAATGTTAAAAGTTTGTTGACCTAAATTAAAATTCAAATCCCCTTTGATAAAGGCATGAATTTTACCACCTGGAATAGTTTTACCATTTAATAACGCATCGAGATCAAAATTTTGTAACGTAAGCGCTAAATCTTGGCGATTGATTTGAACATTCGTTGTTAGTTTAATTTTGCCATCTGTTTGTGGGGCATTATTTTTTACTTCTAACGATAAATTAATTGGAAAGGAATGATCAAAGCCAATTTTCTTACTCGAAAAATTGAAATTAGAAATAGCAAAATGTTGGTGAGACTGTTGATCATCCCATTTAACATTTGCATTCACAATGTTGACATTTTCAATTTGGAAATTGGGTAATTTTTTGGCGTTAGTCTTGCTGGTGACTTCGGGTGTTGCTGTTGAATTATTATGACTAACTTTAGTTGATGAACTTTCATTTGGTGAAGTGGTTGTGACGATATTGGGTGATGATTCTTTTTTATGCGTGAGTTTTTGAATAACATCATCCCAGTTTGTGCTCCCTTGCGCATTTTTGGCGAGTGATAAATCTAAATTAACTAAATTAATCGTACCCACTTCAACTTTGCCACTTAATAATGGCAACACTTTAAATTTTGCATCCACTTCTTTAACACTGGCCATGTTGGTTGGTTGAAAACCTTTGGCATTGCTTAAAGAGACATTATTAATTTTGACACCCAACCAAGGAAAAAATGATAACTTTAAATTTCCATCAATCGTGAGTTGGCGACCGGTTTCGGCATAAACTTGCTGGGTAATAAAGGTTTTAAATTGAGACGTATTAACAAATATATAAAGTGCGATAGCCGCACCAATAAATAACAATACAATCAAACCGATGGTAATGCCGAAAATTTTAGATAGTCTTTGCATGTCACTTCTCAACCAATAAATTAAAGATTGCCAATTATACATCAAATTAAAAAATGTTAAACATGAACAATATGCATAGGAACGGTTGGGTTGGTTTTTGGGTAATCAAGTTTTAGTCAGTAAGGATTAGCAATAAAAAAAAGTCAGAATTTAATTATTCAATAAAATAATTTTCCCGTTTTGCAATGAATTTCGTTTGTTCATTTTTTAGCGAATTAGTTAATAATAATAGATAGTTTTAACATTACCTTTTATATAATAAAAAATAGCTGTTTTATTTCAAAAACATATTAGGTATTATCGACTAAAATTTTTTTTATATTAAGGATAATAAATTGGCAAGTGAACAACCTTTTATTCCTGCAAATGTTAGATTACCCGAAATTACCATCAAAGCTTTAATC
>CAYGUK010000153.1:0-7289 GCA_964352985.1 uncultured Legionellales bacterium | reverse complement strand
AATTAAACAATTAAGATTACTTTTCAAAAAGCAACAATGTCGAATTATTGTTTTAGTCAATCCCAATCATGAGCCTCAACAAACACAATATTATAAAAATATTGGCGCCGATACTTGTATTGAAAAACCCATTCAACCGAGTGATTTGGATGAACAACTTACTCACTTGTGGCAATCATGGCAAGTTGCAAATCAATTAACGACCCAACATGATAAAGAAAAATTATCTGTTTTGTTGATAGAAGATGACGAATTTTCACAAAAAGTTGCTTTAGCCATGTTGCAAAGTTTAAATTGTCTTATTAATGTTGCCACTTGCGGCGCTCATGCACTACAAGCAATAAAAGAAAATCAATATGATTTGATTTTTATGGATTTAGGTTTGCCTGATTGTAATGGCTTTAGTATTTTAAAAACGATAAAAGAATTATGTTTAACACCTGTCTGTGCTCTCACCGCACATGCAACACCAGAAGATAAGCAAAAAACACTCGAGTATGGCGCCACTTTCTTTTTAGCAAAACCGGCATCATTAAATGATTTGAAAACAATTATTGATAAAGTTACAAATTCTTAATCAAACTAATACTTTCACCATGCGTCGACGAGTATCTCTTGGCGCATTATATAAGGTAAATTCTTCTACTCCCATATAGCCTAGCTTTTGATAAAGGGGAATAGCTTTTTTATTTCCTAAAAATACGACTAAATGCGTCTGAAGTGCCCCCAAACGTCGCGATTCATTTTCAAATTGTCTCATCGCTTCAATTGCAAATCCTGATTTACGAAAACGGGGAAAAATGTAAATGTAAAGTAAAACTGAAATTTGATATTGTGGTTCGATTTTATACCAAATATAGCCAACATGATCATCGTTATTATAGATGTAATAAATTCGGTCATTCTGAGGGTTTGTTTCATTCTCAATATAGGACATGACTTCTTGCTTCGCCATTTTTTTTGCTTCTTTTAAAGTTGAAAATTCATCACACTCAAAGAGATCTTGCGCATAGAGTTTGATCGATTGTTTTAACAGTAATTCATACTCTCTTTCTGAGGGTTTGTGGAATTTTATCATTTTTTATGTCCTTCGCTTACACCGTGTTTATTTGGATTGACACAATATGTTAACATGGATATTGAACACTACCTTATCAATATTTTAGCCTATATCAAGCCAGCTTTGCCACTGATCACTTGATTTGTAGAAGGTTTTCGACAATAACATTAATGTTGCAATGCAGAATTATTACGGTTCATTGAATTACTCCGTTACTTATCTGATCAAATAATTGTTTATGTTTTTTTATATAATTATTTCTCTCGTTTTTGAGTAAAAAATAGTAATTTCAAAGTAGAAATGACAGATAATTATTTACTTTAAAGGTAAGATATGTTTAAAATCCAACAGTATTCTTCACAAAAAACAATAAATTCTAGGGAGACGATATGTTAGGGTCAACAAGCTCCCAACAAACAACCACTAAGATTGATACTCTAGTTGATCATGTTTCAGTAACACAGTCATATAACCATGCTGCCATTACACTCAGTAAGATTAAAGCGCTTAACAAGGAAATTAGAAGAAAAATTGAAGAACTCAGAAACCTATTTATAAAGTATTCTACCTCGGTGCCGCATCCTAGATATCAACCAAAAAAATCAAAAACTAGATTAATTCTACATTTGCTTCGAAGAGATACCCGTACCCCACCACCTGAGCACCCAATAAATGTTTCTGGATATCGTAGCATTTATAGTAAATTAACGATGCAGTTAATTGGTCAAGAAAGTCTATATAAAAAATATCCTACACTATCCTTTAAGACTGTTAAAAATATGACTCAACGTAATTCCCAAATTCACTATACAAGAATTACACCCAAAAATCCCGCATCAAGAAAAACAAACACATCGATAGTATATTTACCTGGTACTCTTTTTTCTACTTCTGATGAAGAGTTATTAATTGCTGTTGAGCGAGCAGCAAAACTATGTAGTGAAACGCAATGTCGCTCTGTATATATTGTTTGGTCTAGAGCTTTACCTAAGTATGATATCGGTAAATGTTTCGATGATATATACGATACATTATTGTATATTTGCAGAAAAAAAACTAAGCAAAAACTACCTCTAATCATGTGTGGTTATAGCAGTGGCGCAACACTTTTATTGACTGTAATGGCAACATTATCCAAGTCAAAAGCTAAATATACCTCAGTAGTTAAACGATTAATTACGTTTAGTCCCGTCACTCCTGAAAAATCACTTTCATTAACAGATGATAGTGATTGCCCATATCAAATACTTCGAGAATATCTAAATGAACTATCTAGAATTAGCGGACATAATGTTAGACATTTACCTGAAATAAATATTTTAGTTAATGCAGATATGAAATTTATTAAATGTCCTGTTGATATCATCGTAGGAGAAAAGGATATAGCCAACAAACACGCTAGAGCGATTAATTTTTATTTCCAACATGTAAATGTTGATTCAAATTTAATTGTACTACCTGGTGCTCAACATGGAAAAGCAGTTTGGAGATCAATTTTTTATATTATGATAGTTCAATGCAATATTCCACACGAATTAGAAAGTGACAAAGCTTTAAGAAATAAAGATGGAGTAAAGCAAAGAAGCATAACCCCTCAACATTTTAGATCATCTAGACATAGCCCACTCAAATTTGTATCTGGTACTTTACTTTCTGACTTGCCGAAAAAAGAAATTGTTATATCTTCCCCTAGAGCTAAAATTACTGCCGCTTAATCTAAGCTATTATCGCCAAATAAAATACAGATCAACTAAGCACAATTTATTAGGATTAATTCTCTAAACTCTGTTAAATTAATCGGTTTTTCAATAATTGAGTTTATTCCTATATTTTCGCACTCATAAGAATAATCTTTTGTTTCATGAGCTGTAATAGCGATAATAGGTATATTTAATTTTAATTCTTGTCGAATTTTTTTAGCCAGTTCAATGCCATCATAATCTGGTAGACCAATATCTAATAAGATAATATCAAAATGGTTTTTTTCTAGATTTTCAAGTGCAATTCCACCACTGCCTGCAATATTTAGAGTTGCACCAAAATTTTTAATGATATGTTTCATCATGTATTGAACCATCGCATTATCTTCAACCAATAAAATTTTTAAAGATTTTAATAAATCTTGTTTGTCTTGCTCAGACATGTTTGTCAGTTTCTCATTCATTGTAGAGGAAGAGGACATGTTATTATTTGGCGATGACGCCACTTTCACAGGAATAGTACAAATAAATGTAGATCCAACACCAACTTGGCTTTGTAGTTCGATTGTTCCCGAGATATCATTTAAAAGTTCTTTTACGATTCGAAGACCTAGCCCTGTCCCTTCATAAACACCTTGGAATGAGTGACTCAAACGACTAAATCGATCATAAATTACATCGAATTTATCCAGAGGAATACCAATGCCTGTATCGGAAATTGCAATAATGAGTGCAAATTGATTATTTTCAACCCTAGTATTTTTAACTGAAATTGTAACATGTCCTTCATGGGTAAATTTAATAGCATTCGTAATGAGATTTTGTAAGATCCGCTGTAAACGTAACCGATCACTAATTATATATTCAGGAACATCTTCGTTGATATTGATAATTAATTTCAAATTTTTAGTATTTAATGAAGCATCAAATGCTTGGATATTTTCATTCAGTAATTGTTTTACATTTATGATCTGTTGATAAATGGGTATATTTCCTGCAGCAATATTAGAAAAATCTAGAATTTGGGTAACAAAATCGAGTAACTGTTCACTAGACTTAACGATGTTTTCTAATATTTCATTTTTTTTGGCATCTTTTTCATCTGGCAGTAATAAATTTGCTAGGCCTATCACACATGCTAAAGGTGTTTTTATATCATGACGCATATTTTGCAAGAATTCCGTCTTTGCTTTATCGGCCTCTTCAGCTTTAGCCTTCGCAATACGTAATTCTGCTTCAATTTTTTTGATATTGGTAATATCAACTGTATTACCCACTATACCAGTAATTTCTCCCTTAATATCTTTAAGTGGCCTTTTGGATGATAATTGAATTAATAAGTCACCATTTGGTAATTGAGCGGATTCTTCTTTGATTAACTCTCTGCCTGTAACCATGACTTCTACATCATTTTGTCGAAAACTGTCTGCCACATCTTTAGGGAATAGATCATGATCAGTTTTACCTACCACAGAATCTGCCATAAATTGATATAACTGCATTTTATCGGCAGCATAATCATTATTACCTAAATACACGCCATTTTTGTCTTTCCAATAGATTGAACCTGGTAAGTTATTTATGACTTGATTGAGATTGTAAATTTCTTGCTCGTATAGTTCGCTCATACGATTTATAAATCGAAGCTGCTGTTCTAGAAAATAATTAAGAAAATTGAAATTTTGGCTGCTCATTTCATTGTTATTTATACATTTCCAAGAAGATAATGACATTATTGGTGAATCAAGTCAAATCAAGCATGCGGATTATTCAAACACTTATCCCAATTTATTGAAATTTAATGTCTTACTTTATTCTAACTGTTAATAGCTTGATTATTTTATAATAATATAACATTTCCTCCTGTTTGCTCTTTACTTAAGTAATACATTCAACTATTATGTTAAATGTACACGACTATATTTGTGGACCGCAGCATGTTAAATGAAACAATAAAATTAAGTGATCTTCAAACAATTAATTACTTTTGTGATTCGATGGATCTACCCCTTATCCACCTTTCTATTGATTACCATATTCTTGAAATTAATACTGCTTTTTTAAGTATTATTAATTTAGCAAAAGAAAAGCTTATAGCAAAACCCATAATAAACACATTTAATTACTACGGTTTACCAATACCTCTTGCTATTCAGACAGAATCAGCAAATAAACCAATTGCAAAAATTACGCATCATGCTAACAGGCTTCTTTCTATAGAGTGGCATGTTTCTGTTATTACTAATTCTAATGAAGAATTGATCGGTTTTTTATTAGCTGGAAATAAGCATAAAATGGAAGTCGAAAATCCTAATAATAAAGATCAACAATATCAATATATCTTAAATGCCATTGCCGCCATTCCAGGTGCGGCGTATTGGAAAGATTTAGAAGGTAATTATGTTGGTTGTAATCAACAACTCCTTGATATTGCAGGACTGAAACATGAAAAAGAGTTAAAAGCAAAATCAGATTATGACTTACCCTGGCAAGATGCCGCTGATAGATTGCGTGAAAATGATGGTAACGTGATTAATACAACCAAGACACACGTTTTTGAGGAATACGTTACATTATCAGGTAACGAACGTGCGCTTATGATGTCGACCAAAAAAGCACTTTTTGATCCCAGCGGCAACCCTATAGGTATGATAGGCACCTCTGTAAACGTCACCCAAAATCGCTGCCAATATTTTGGTGATGAAACATCAGATCAAGAATTCTTAGATCAAATTTACGAAAATAAAATTAGCCTTAGCTCGAGAGAAATTGAATGTGCGAATTGGTTATCTAAAGGTAAATCAGCAGATGAAATAGCTC
This sequence comes from uncultured Legionellales bacterium, assembly GCA_964352985.1. Classification (GTDB taxonomy): domain Bacteria; phylum Pseudomonadota; class Gammaproteobacteria; order JAHCLG01; family JAHCLG01; genus CAYGUK01. The sequence goes on along the minus strand of CAYGUK010000153.1, from coordinate 1,709 downwards.
TCATTACAAATTTATCTAGACGCACAGTTGAAACTTATATCAATAACATTAAGAAGAAAATGCACTGTTATAAACAATTCCAACTCGGTTTTGTTTTAGGCAAATATGGTGCTTTATTATTTTAATCTTAATTTTTGTAACAATACCCTGTTAAATTCCACGCATATTGATATTTTGTCATATTAAATTAACTCTTAGTTAAGATTTCCTTAAGCTTATGAAATAAATCAATTTTTTTTTTGTGATTTCTCGCGCTTTCTGAATCCATGATTATACTTAAATTGAAAACAATAAATTAGAAATTAGAAACTATAAAAAACTCAACAGAATAATTATTGGAGGTTAATAATATGCCCGTACTAACTCAAACTGAATCAGAATTAAGGCACGAAGCCGATCATGAAATTCAATTCGCCATGCAAACAACATTATCTGGTAAAACAGTCGATGTGTTGTATGAAACATTTCAACAATATTTGCATTTTATTGCTAAAAAAGGCAAACATCCTACAATACTTGATGGGAGTGAAGATGCGACCATTTTAAAAAAAATGAAATCCTTATTTGGCAATAGTAAAGAACAATCAAGTTATCACGCATGGGTCGACTATATTGAAAAACAATTACATAACAAAGAAGTACTCCAAGCGCATTTATCAAAAATAAGACATGCCTATTACAATTTATATAAATATTTGGCATGGGAAAAAAAATTAAGTAAAGAAGACATTGAGAATGATCCAACTATAAAAACATTGTTAGAGCAAGCAACAAAATTACAAAGTGTCATTGAGCAATACGAACAAACCATTGCTAAAAATCAACAATTGAAGGAACAGATTGATATTCTTTATGAGTGGTCAAGTAGAATGTATGCTGGCACAGAGGCTAATACAAATGTATCTGAGTATTATGAGCAAGCTAATCAAGCTTGTGTTTCTAAAGGTTTCACTGATTTTTCTTTAAGTACTTTAAGTCGAGTTCGTGTTGCAATTTCAAAACAAGGACACATGACGCTACCACTTTATGAAGAATATCAAACATCAATGGTTTATAGTGTGACGATTGGTGAGACTTGCAAATTAAACATGACTGAACTCGGAAATGAAGAAACTATAGAAGCGCTCAACAAAGAAGTGAGAGAAAAATTAAAAGCCATCATGGATCATCTTCATACGGCTGAAACATTAGATGAATTACAGGCAGTTAGTGCTGAACTAATAGCATTACGAAAACAGTTTTCACCCTACCTTCATAAAGTAGCATGTTTTGAAGCTAATCAAGCGCTATATATTGATCATCGCAATGTAAGTAGTAAAGATAATTTAAGATCTGGCTTTATAAATATTTCGTTACTTGCTAAACAAACTGTTGACCAAACTGATGGAAACTTAGCAAAAGAATTCAAACGAGTTGCTGAAGGTTATAATGTTGGAGAGTTTCAAACTAGTGTAAGTCAAATTACATCATCATTTGGAGAACTTGCATTAGTTGCCGCTCGGATTAAATTATTAGCGGCTAATATAGAAGAAGTCCAAAATGAACTTGATAAAAGACTTCCACAACTACTGCAACATACAAAGCCACTTCAAACGCAGCCAACTAAAAGTGAGTCAAAACTTTTTAAAAACTTAAGAGAAAACTGGAATAATTGTCGCTATCAATTTAGATTACATGTGATGAATCCGATTAAACGTTTTTTCTCGAGT
>CAYGUK010000152.1:0-7347 GCA_964352985.1 uncultured Legionellales bacterium | reverse complement strand
AATAAAATAAGTGCCGCTGTAAAATTTAACAAACATGCAACCAATGCTGTTGAAATTATGCCAAGTAATCCAATTAAAACAAACTCCGCTAAAAGTGTCCCCAGAACGGCGCCAAGGGTATTCCATCCATATAACTTTCCAAGTGAACGCACGTATGAAGGGTCAAAATGAAATAACCCTTTTTGTAAAACAGGTAAAGTTGTCCCCATTGCAACAGCTGGAATTAAAAAGGTGCAAAAAGCGATTGTAAAACGTACTAGATTTAATGCAACACCATGTCCTGTTAGGCTAGAAAAAATTTCAGCCAATGTCGGTGTCATTAAAGGCAATAGTAAAATAACACCAACGCCTGCAACACCGATAATAATTTCGACAATGACATAAAGTTTAAAAGGATTTTTTACTCGTCGCCCATAAGTCGCCATTAAACTATTGCCAACGCCTAATCCCAACATAAATGCCATCAATACTGCCGCGGCACTCCAAACAGATGAGCCTAGTACCGTGCTCGCAATTCGAAACCAAACGGTTTCAAACGCTAATGCTGAACAACCTGAAAGAAAAAAAACAAATGACGTTAAGTTAATGGGTGTTTGATGTTGCTGCATATGATCATCCCTGTTCATTCTAGTCATGATTATCCTTTACTGTTGCTAAGAGTGCAATTTCTACTGTTCTGCATGATATTCATACTTTGTGTGTGTCTGAAGTTGTTTTTATCATTTTTTCAACAATTCTAAATGAACAATGTTTATTCAACAATACTGGCTAACAATTACTCATAATAAATGGAATGAAGATGCGAAATGTTGGTAGCAATGATGAAGTGGAAGGTTGTCAATTTTCTGATGTTAATAAAGAACGATTAGGGATCCTAGGATTTCTGGCTTCAGTCGGTTTTCTTACTTTTCATGGGATAAAACATCTTGATGAAATTCGTAAAAATACTGGGGATGAAGGTGAAATACCAGCATTAGTTTTTGGAATTGGAATTATTTCATTAATTGTAGGTCTACTTTTTCGATTTCTTCCCAATTATATTCTCAAGAAAACAACAAAATCTTGTTTTATAGCCGTTGAAAAAATTCGTCAGAAACTCGATGAAATTAACGATAAAGAATCAGAGATAGATGAAAGTGAAGAACGCAAACAAGATGAAGCGCCCACACAACCACCAAAAGCCATGACAGCCGCGCAAATAATTCAAAGTTTCGAAAAAAAGAAACAAGAACATATACAACAAATGAAAGAATGATTAGCGAAACTTGAAGCGAAGGCGGCATCTAATAATGCAGTATTAACGGATGAAGAAAATCACGAATTAACCAGTATAAGACTTCAGTTTGTTAAACAAAAAGCTAAACCTAGAAAAACACATACTACCCAACGAACAATTGAGAGACAGCGACAATTGCAATCTCATGTTAGAGTTGATGAACAAGATGAAAAACAACAAAGAAGAGTTAAATCTACTTCTACTCCAGAGATCCAATATAATAATTGTACTTTTAATATTAGTACCACAAACCAATTATCCGAGATCGAAAGATTGTATCAGCAATTTAATAGAAACCATGATCCCGCCTTAATACAGGTGGCGTCATCCAACCCATTAATCGAAGATTCACGAATCGGACACTTTGTATCACGTACTGAGGAACATCCAGACAAACCTAAACCAATGGATTTAACTGAAGATGATTTATCGGTGAATGATGTTATTCAAGAGGAACCTTTCAGCCCTAGAGCGAATCCACAATCACGATCGTTTATATAAATTTAAAATAACTTAGGTATATAATAATTAATAGCAAGCACAGCGCTTTTAAAGTCAGTGCTATTTTTGCCATTAACACTAAACCAAACACCACCAATCACACCCCAAGTTTCATTAAAATTATATTCAATGGCAGGTGCAAGTGAGAATTGGCGATGACGAAGACTCGTCATGCTAGCAGGTAGCCCATTCGCTGACACACCGAGATTACCAACAAAGCCTGTGCCAGAACCTTTAACTAAAACAATATCGAGCGCGCCCACCCAATGATGGGTTAAGGTGTATTCTAAGCCTAAATCTAATGTGCGACTATGACCTGGATAAACTGTTCCTGCGGTGCCAATCCCACCACCATAAGTATTAAACCCACTGACTTTAGCATGATGAGGTAAATTCAACGTAAAATTAAATCGCGCATTTAAGTAATGTGTCGCAAATAGTTTAAATAGTTTTTGTAAATTAAAACTCAAAGTTGTTTCATAAGAACCTGACCCAATCGCATCAGTTCCTAATCTAGCAGGATTTAAATTTTTATATCTTGATATTGGAAAAGACTCTTGCGCGGTAAAGGTAAAATCAGGAATTATCGTTCCATCTTTTTGTTCAAAAAACTGATAAGCTAATTGCACGTTAGGATCACCTAAGCTTGTATAATGTTGTCCATCTTTTGAATTTCGATAAGCCGATACAACAAACTGCAATTGAAGATGTGTTGCCAAACCATACATAAAGACAAAAGTCGGATTTGACGTAAAGGTAGATGGAACTGGGACAACTCGACCTCGGTTATTATAAATACCATATGAATCGGTATAAAAAAAATAAGGTTCAAAATTAAATGATCCGGCTGGCGGGGTATCACCGGGTGCAGCCAACAAAGGACCAGTAAATAACGGTGATTGATCATCGCTATCAGCAAATGAAAAATTTGCAGATAATAAAATGACTAAAAAAAATAATATTTTTACATAACGCATTATTTGTCTTGTTCCTTGTTAACATAGCTTTCTAGATATTGAAAGATTTTTTCAATACCTTTTTCATCATCTTTTAAAATTAAATCAATGGGCTTTTGACCATCAAAATAATGGTTAGTCGTTGTCATCCATGTTTCGCGCACATATCTATTTCTAGAATAGATATTAATTAAATTACGATTGATGCGTGATAATAACCGAATCCGATAATATACTTTGGCTTCTGTTAAAATGTCTACGGGTTCTTGCTCTATTTTTTCTAATGATTCTTCTGTTAAAGATTGATTTAATAATTGATTAATTATCCTCAAATCTAAATGCCAATTAATGAAGGTTTTGAGAATATAAGTCGATAACGTGAGACGTTGTTCTATAGAAAGTAATCGGAAATCTTCTTCTAATTTAGCAAAATGTTGTTCCATTCAACCCTCTTTTGTATGTCTATCCATGTCATGAGAATAGGATTATTGTATCGTTAAGTGAATTCACCCGCAATTATCTCGACACTTTCTACTCGACTAGCGTCGTTAAACTAAATAACGCTATAATGCTAATAGGCATAAGGGATATTTAATTAGCAATGAAATTTTTAAAACTCGTTTTCTACACGCTTATAATAAGTTCACTTTATTCTTGCTCATCACACGATTCTGAATATCAAGGGTATGTCGAGGGTGAATTTCGATATTTATCTTCGCCTATTGCCGGTGAGTTAATTGATTTATCCGTTCACCGTGGCGAAAAAGTGGATGCCCAACAAAAACTCTTTGTCTTAATCACAAAACCTCAACTCGATGAAGTCAATGAAGCCAAAGCCAATGTGTTAGCAGCTAAACATAATCTACTGAATCTGCAAAAAGGATTAAGACCATCCGAAATTGATTCATTACAAGCACAAATCAATAAAGCTATCGCACTCTTAACTTTATCCAAATTAACCATGCAACGAGATAAAATTCTTTCTGATAAAAAAGTATTACAAAAACAAACTTATGATGAGTCACTCGCACAATATAAAGCCGATTTAGAACAAGTCGAACAACTCAAATCCAATTTAGTTACCGCAAGACTCGGTGCAAGAATTGATGAAATAGACAGTGCTAGAGCTAAACTTGAAGCGGCTAAAGCAAAATTAGCACAAGTAGAATGGACACTTTCACAAAAAATAGTTTATGCCCCAACAGGAGGACGCATTATTGATACATATTATCGTAAAGGTGAACAAATCCCAGCATTTCAACCGGTATTATCATTTTTAGCGCCTGTCGATAAACGCATTATCTTTTTTATTCCCGAGGCAAAACTTAGCACCATAAAATTAAATCAAAATATCCAAATTCAATGTGATGGATGTAACAAATTATATCATGCTCACATTAGTTATATTTCTCCGCAAGCAGAATATACACCGCCTGTCATTTATTCACGTGAATCTCGTTATAAATTAGTTTTTCGTATCAAAGCAAAATTAAGTCATGATGCGATGGCTTTTTTCCATCCTGGCCAACCGGTGCAAATTTATTTTAATCCGGTGACAAAATGAGTAATGAAGATTTTGTTATCGATGTTAAAAATGTCAATAAATCATTTGATGGCCGCAAGGTCGTCAATAATTTTTCATTACAAGTTAAACGTGGCGAAATTTATGGCTTTTTAGGACCTAATGGCAGTGGAAAAACCACCAGCATTCGCATGATTTGTGGTTTACTCACACCCGATTCTGCAGAAGGTTCGGTATTAGGTTTTGATGTTTTACAAGAAACTGAAACCATCAAGTTACATGTCGGCTATATGACACAAAAATTTAGTTTATATGAAGACTTATCAATTTATGAAAATTTAGATTTTATTGCCCGCATTTATGGCATTCAAAACCGCAAACAAAGAGTATTACAGTCGATTGATGAATTAGGTTTACTTGAAAGAAAAAAACAATTAGCGGGTGAATTATCCGGCGGTTGGAAACAACGTTTAGCATTAGCGGCAGCGCTATTACATGATCCACAATTATTATTACTCGATGAACCAACAGCAGGTGTTGATCCCAATGCAAGGCGTGCCTTTTGGGATCACATTCATTTATTATCGACAAAAAATATTACTACTTTAGTCACAACGCATTATATGGATGAAGCAGAACGCTGTAATCGCATCGCCTATTTAGCCTATGGTAATTTATTAGCGAAAGGGACTATTAGCCAAGTGATCGATCAAGTCAATTTAGTGACGTTTAAAGTATCAGGAAAAAATCTCGCCCATTTATCACAACAATTAAAAAATCTGGATGCAATAGAACAAGTCATCACCTTTGGTGAAGTACTCCACATTAGTGGTAAAAATAAAATTTTAATGGAACAAAGTTTCAAACCCTTTGTCGATAGCGATCATCGCTTCGAACAAATTCCGACAAACTTAGAAGATACCTTTATTCATTTAGTCAGTCAGTCGGAGGATAATTTTACCTCATGAAATTTACATGGCATCGCTTAATGGCAGTGGTAATTAAAGAGTTTGTGCAAATGCGCCGTGATCAAACGACGTTTGCGATGATTATTGCGATTCCTTTAATTCAACTATTATTATTTGGCTATGCCATTAATACTAATCCCAAAAATTTACCCCTTGTGATTTGCCAAGCTGATAAAAGCGTGTTTACTCGCGCCATTGTGATGGGCATGAAAAATACTGATTATTTTCGCTTCCTCAACGTCGTTGGCAGTAAAACAGCGGATCGCATGATTCGAGATGGGGATGTGCAATTCGTGTTACGCATCCCGCCTGATTTTACGCGCGACCTAGTCCGTGGTAAAAGACCGCAATTATTATTAGAAGCCGATGCAACGGATCCCCAAGCGACGGCGCAAGCTTTATCTGCTATTAATGTATTAATGACAGAAGTGTTAAATCCTTATTTAGTCGGCCCACTACGACATTTACGGCAATCGCCTTCGCCGGTAAACTTAGTGACGCATGCGAAATATAATCCTGAATTAATTACCCAATATAATATTGTCCCTGGTTTAATGGGTGTCGTGTTAACCATGACAATGGTGATGATCACAGCGCTTGCCATCACTCGCGAAAGAGAACGCGGTACCATGGAAAGTTTACTCGCCACTCCCGTTCGCCCCTTGGAAGTGATGGTCGGTAAAGTCGTCCCTTATATCATTGTTGGATATATTCAATTAGCCCTTATTATGTTAGCGGCGATTATTTTATTTAATGTGCCGCTAGAAGGGAGTTTTATTTTATTATGTTTTGCGACCCTTCCCTTTATTGCGGCCAATTTATCCGTAGGATTAATGTTTTCAACTATTGCTAAAAATCAGCTACAAGCGGTGCAAATGACGTTTTTCTTTTTCCTCCCATCAATATTGTTATCCGGTTTTATGTTTCCATTTCGTGGCATGCCGATGTGGGCGCAATATTTAGGATCCATTTTACCCCTGACACATTTTCTGCGAATTGTTCGGGGTATTATGTTAAAAGGAAATGGTTTTCATCTTACAATGCTTCAAATCTGGCCAATTCTAGCTTTTACATTAGTGGTGATTTTATTAGGACTTAAGCGTTATCGACAAACTTTGGATTGATAGCAATAATATATCATAATTAATCAAGTATTATACTGATTAAAGTACTTGTAAAAAATACAATTATATGTATAATAACCTCTTTCTTATACCATCATCGATAGTTTACTTGTAACTCACAATGTAAGTTATTAATTTTTAATACTAATTAATAGTTTCAAATTCTAGGCAGATTATTCTCTTGTTTGGCATCGAAGATTTACATATCATTTGGTTCGGTTCAGATGTAGATAAAAATATTATAGCAAATACCTTGCTTGCAAAAAATCTCAATCCTAACTTACGTATTAAAGTTTGGACCTTTCAATCCAGTCTATTTAATCAACCAGGTTTTACTGAATTAAAGAAACATGGAATAACAATTTGCGATATTATAGATTACGCTAGCGATTTAGAGAATTTCAATTTAATTAAAGATAAAATTGATAAAGGTGAATATATTGCAGCAGGTGATATTGCTCGTATTGATATTTTAGCAAGTTTTCCAGGTATCTATATTGATGCTCGAATTATTCTCCAAAGACGATTCGAATTTACTTCGGCTAATTATAAAGCCGGACTTTTATGCTCTATGCAATTTGAAGGATATAGAACTGATTTACAATATGTTGGCACCCCTGAGATTATCGTAACATTCAAACGAAGACATCCTGTTCTCGTTTTAGCTCAAAAAATTAATAGAGAAATCTCACATTTACCTAAACCTTCGGAAAAAAATAAAGATATACAATATTTACTTACTAGAGCTGAAACGGGTAATTCACTCGCTATAGCATTGCAATTACTCGATCTTGGGCCACAATCGCATAGAAAACATATTTTATCAGGTGATGGTGTGATTGATACAATTCAATTTGGATTACCTAAAGCGCAAACAGCAAGTAAACGTGATTTTAAGGATATTGAAAATTTCAATATTGGAATTAAATTAGAAAGCGATTTTCTGCTACAGATTATTGGACATTTAAATTCAAAATCAGAATTTTCTTCGGCATCTAGC
>CAYGUK010000151.1:0-7538 GCA_964352985.1 uncultured Legionellales bacterium | reverse complement strand
GTACAAAAAATAACTTTATTAATGATTTAATTACCCTCTACGAAAAGAGAAATCCAAAATTATATATTAATAAGCGGTATAAAGTTGAATTTCAAGTTAAATATCTTATTTGTGAAAAATAAATTTAGTATTATTATAATTTGCATGTAATCGGTTAATAATATAGATAATTGATACAGAAATTGCTGGAGCAACCAAGACTACGTGCAATTTATGTAGTAATTTTACTGGCGTGATTTTTCCACATAGAAAATTTTTCCCTAATGAAAACTATATAGTGAAAAATTGTCATGAATAAAATGAAAATATACAATTTTAAAAAATTAAATTCAAATGTTACAATCACCATGAACTCAAATTGATAAATAAGAATAATTGAAAGCACAATAATATTCTTTAAATCAATAATCTAAATAACTAACTTTAAAGGTAACTCAAATGAACAAAAAAGTATTAATTTCTACGCTTACTACGGGTTTATTATTTGCAAGTGTTGCAACATATGCAAAGCATTCCTCAATTATTTTTAATAATGAATCATCTCATGCGATTACTGCATCATTTTATTCAGGTATGTGCCTTGCTTCTAAAAGTTGGAGTAAAAAAACAATTGAACCAAATTCGGAGGTTACACTAACATTTAATTCATCAGCGAGTATTGGTGGTGGTTGTTTTGATAGACACAGTGCAATACGTGTGCTTCTGCAAGATGACAAAACTAATTTATATATAGTGGGTAAACATCTCTCTTCAGGTGGTTCTTGGGGATTGATAAGTGTGTCACCACAAAGTCCCAATCCTGACATTTCATATACCACGAGTGGTTATTCCACAATAAATCTTAAATAAAAAAAACCAGTTTTAATTTAAAATTGCTCGCCTTTATGGCGAGCGGTTAATTTATTTTTCCAACTGTATTTATTGTAATTTTCATCATTATTTTAAATTGTTAAAAACTGATGAGCATGTGTGTTTTTATTCTAACAACTTCGTTTAATGATGTATCTATTGCACTAGCAACAGTATTAAATAATTGCTCATCATTATTTAGTACCGAAAATTGATATAACCTCAAAATCTCCCTCACAAAATTATCACCAGAGCCAGTTTGAGCCATCATTTTTAAGCCCATTTTCATAAAAGATTCTTGCCGCATTAATGCTGCAAATCCAGCGGGAGATATGTTGCCCATGCAATTTATAAAATGTGGATGATTCTGGGTTAAATACTTTGCAAAACGATCTATCAATATTTCGCTTGGTGTATTTAGCAGTGTTGATTGACTTAATGTTTGAGTGCAATAAGTTAGAGATACGTCAGAAACTTGCACTAAAGCATGTTTTATATACCCTGTGTTTGATATTCTCAATGCTAAGGGTACACGAAATAATCCTGATAACCAAAATTCAATTAATCTTGTAAATCGCCCATTTATATCAGGTAACGGGTGTAAAGATAATAGTAATTGCTTAACACGGGTAACTAGAATCAACGGGTTAATTTTTCCAATATTTTTTTGCATATAATTAATTATCTTAGGATAAATTTTTTTTACATTCCTATCACCCGGAAAATTACCTCGATCAAATAATTCACCGACAACATTCGATGATCTAATTTTTCCTTGGTTTAATAATAATTTTATTAAGTGCCTTAATGATTTTAGTGTTGGGATTTCATTTTGTTGTAGTTTTTCACAGACAAATTCTAGGGCGTTATCAAATCGCCTAAGGGCAGAGAGTTTGTCGACTATTTGTCGATCCCCCGAAAGGGTTGCAGATTGCTCTATCACTGTTTCTCTAAATTTTTCTCGAAAAATTGCGAGCCATTTATCAGCTGATATTGTCGCCGAGATGCCAGCTTGCTGACTAAATATTTTTAATAAATTATGTAGTCGAGTGATCATTGTTTGTTTCACTGGCAAGCGAGTGATAACAGCAAATACACTTTTGCCAATCATTGGAATAAGTTTAGTTTGTTCAACTTCGTTAATTAATTTATATAATAATTTATTTATATAAAGGTTGAAATCACTCAATGAAGATGATTGATAAGAGACTGTTAATTGACTATCATGTTTATCATCGTAATAAAATTGAGAGTCACCTGAAGTTTTATCATTAAATAAACCTACTACTTTTAATAAAAGATAGGCACCATTAACTAAAAATAATAGCAATGTAAAATATTTAACATATTGCGTAAAATCATAATCTAATCTTCTGTTGTGTTGGTGTTGTGAAGGTTGTCGGCGAGGAGGATATGTTTTTTTATTTTTAATTGATTTTCTCGGCATGATTATCACTCGATTATTTTTTGTTATTTTAACTTTTCAAGTCTGATGAGTTAACCCAGAAAATAAAGTGATTTCTCATAGTAAACTCGAAGTGATTTTGCAATCGAAAAGATCTTTAAGCTTTAAACAAGGGTATCACTATGTGATTGATATTAAAGAATCCTATTTAATTAAAGCGTTTCACATGTTAACTCATTCTGATGAATTGACGTTTTTCTCTTGATTGCTTTTGTGAGTATCTAGAAAAAGGAGTACGATTTAATCTCAAGATATGATATAAAATATATTACTAATTTCTTTTAGGTAACAGACCTTCAATCATCAATTCAGTGTGAAGATAAATCATGAAATTGAACCATCTTATTTTAGTCGCCACTCTTTTTTTATGTGTCATAAAAGTTTCACCTGGTTTTAGTGAAAAAAGTACTTATTTTAACGATAAACCTATTTCTTCTAAAACTCATGTTGCTACCGTTAAAACGCCAGAGACTGCTGAGACAGTTTGTACTGAAAACGGATGTGGTGGTTCTGGCATAGGGGTTGGTCGAGTAATACAACAACCGAGCGCTGTTACAAATGTTAACACTAACAAAGAAATACCACAGAATAACACTTTCAATAATAATTCTTCAGAAGCTAAATCACCCGCAAATTCTAATATTGAAAATAAATATTCAAATCAAATAGCCTTTACGATGGTTAAGAAGTTATATAAAAATGGGGATAATTTATTTATTTCACCTTTTTCACTGAATGTAGGGATGGCGATGCTTTATGCAGGCTCTGAAGGTGAAACAACGGAGAAAATTGCAAAAGTATTTAATTTTAATTCCCATAAAACTACACTTTTAATGCAATATCAAAAAATACTAAAGATGTTACGAGCTGATAATAAAGATAAAACCATGATTATTGCAAATTCAGCATGGTTACAACAGACTTTAACAATAAACCCCGTATTTAAACAGCTCTGTCAAACTTATTTGAATGCTGAAATTAATAAGGTAGATTTCAAAAATAATCTCGAAAACGTTTTAAGTAAAATAAATCAATGGATAGCAAATCACACAGATAATCAAATAAATCACCTTTTAACAAAAGAATATTTTGATAATTCGACAAGATTTATTTTAATTAATACGCTTCAATTTAATGGCAAATGGCAGTTTCCTTTTGACACTAAAGATACGGTGAAAGACGACTTCACGACAACAAATGGTGTGAAATTTGCGGTTAATATGATGAAGCATGATGATAATTATAATTATTATAAAAATGAGCTGCTACAATTTATCGAATTACCATATGCTAATGGCGATGAGATGGATGTTATTTTACCTAACAAACCCTATACCGTTAATGATATTTTAACCCATCTAAATAACACTCGTTATAATCGTTTACTTAATTCGGCTCGGGGTTATTATGTTCATCTCTCATTGCCTAAATTCACAATTTATAATAAATTAAAATTAAATAAGCTGCTAACAAAAATGGGCTTAGGAATATTGTTTTCATCACATGCTAATTTACAGGGAATATTTAAACAACAACAAAAACTAACAAATTTACAAGTTGATGTGATTCTTCAACAAGCAAAAATTATTGTGAATGAAGCCGGTACCAAAGCACAAGTGGCCACCGTTGTCGGCGGTGGTTCGGGCGGCAGTGTACCACAACCGAGATCAAATTTTATTGCAAACCATCCGTTTATTTATTTTATTCGAAATTTAAATAGCCATGCCATCGTTTTTGCAGGTGTAGTCGAACATCCTCAGTGAGCTAGTATATTTTACTAAAGGTTCACTTAAAAACGACGATGAGTAGTAGCCTGGGATAAAACTCTCATTTCTCTATCATGACTAGTTTCAGCTATTTTATTGTGAATTTCAGCGGCTTTAGATAAATCCAGATCGCAAGCTAATGAACCGCCTAATAAACCTAAAACTTGTCCGAGACATTTTTTGGGAGATAACACTTCGTCAAAATCTATGATTGATGGATCTGAAGATTCAAAATTAGATGTGACGCAATGCTCTTGCAATGGAAAAATATCAACATGTACTAATTGAAAATTATATTCATGTCTATGATATCGATCAATATGCTCCAGCAATTCCACGAGTTCTTCTAAACGTGAACATCCAATAAATTGAGAAACAGCGGGTATTTCTTTTAACTTTTTAATTGTTGCTTTTGAATATCCATTTTTAATTTCATTTAGAGGAATGCTCAGTAACGCTCGAAATAGCTTTGCAGCTGCAACACATTTTTTCTCTTTATTAAAGTATTCAGTTGATTTTTTTTCTAAATAAAAAGCCAAAGTCGCTGTAATAATACAGTGATAGGCAACCCTTTGATATTGAGGCTCTGAAAGTGGTTTTGTAATTTTAGGCAGAATATATGTAATATAAATTTTATCAGCTAGTTTTTGCAACTCTTCGAGTGATTGAGAACTTGTTATCCCCAATTTCATAAAAAGATCGATTGGACGCGGAGGACATTCCATTCTTTTGGCACGAGTAATAATATCCTGAAATTCACTAGGATCTAAACAATATCCGATAACTTTATTTGGATTAGGCGCACCCACGGTAGAAATAGGAGGATGTAATTTTAGTGTAGTCATAACTAATTTCTTCTTATTTTGATTTTGGCGGCACTATAACAAAAAGTGTATGGAATGTGAATTGTATAATTATACGGAAAAACGCATGTCTAATTTTCTAAATAGTTATTAGCGACCGTTCATTTTAGATAAATATTTATCTAAGGCATTGGCAAATTGTTGAATATCTCTGGAATGCAGCGCATCCGGGCCAGTTGTTTGAATACCACTACCACGCAATTCATCCATGAAATTTCGCATGCTAAGTCGTTGTTTAATATTTTCTTTGGTATAAAGCGTGCCTCTGGGATTTAAGGCGATTGCGTTTTTATCGATAACTTTATTTGCGAGCGGAATATCACTTGTGATGACCAGATCATCTTTTTCTACTACTTCAGCAATATAATTATCTGCAACATCAAATCCTTTGGTGACAAGCTTGGTTTTAATAAAAGGATTGCGTGGCACGGTTAACGGCTGATTGGCAACCAAGAGCAATTCACAATTAGTGCGGATAGCCGCTTTATAGACGATTTCTTTAATTTGTTTGGGGCAGGCATCCGCATCGATGTAGATTTTCATTTTAAATAACAATATTAAAATTAACTGATAGCGTATTATAACGGTTTTAAAATCACTTGCCCAATTTTGATATGCTACAATAGCTTGAAAACTTAAAAATTAGTTGTGTTTTTCCAGATATTGGCAATATTGATTCACTATGGTGTCTAATACTTCATTATTTTTTAGTAATATTAAATGGCCAGCCTGATTAATTGGAATCACATTTTTCTCTGCAATAGATTTAAATTTTGCTGCTAACTGATAAGCATGATTTAGTGGGCCAAAGATATGATCATCGCTACCCCAAAAGATGATGATGGGATTATTAAGATTTATTTGTTTGGTTAAATAGGTGCGATAATATTTTGCAGTCACCATTAAATAGATTAAACTCAATTTTTGGTAATGTTGAATGTAATTAGGCAGTATTTTTTTATTTATTATTTCATCAGTAGGTAATATTTTTTTATAGTTAACCAGTAATAATTTTAACTCTGTTTTAAATTGTGAAAGTGTCGTTGGAATAAAGGGGTTAAATCCTTGGCGAATTCCCTGCATATAGAAAGTGTGAGTAAAATCAGTAATACCTTCAGGTGAACCGGCAAAGGCGAGGGTGTTTATTTCATTTGGGTATTGTTGGGCATAAAGCACAATTATTAATCCCCCCATGGAATTTCCGATTAAGTTAATTTTTTTTGTTATTCCTAATTTATTTAAGAAATCATGTAAAATTGTCACTTGACTCAAATCATGATCAATACTATTTAAATTATATGCGCTCATCGGAAATCCAGTGCTTTGTCCAAAGCCAGCCAAATCTGGAATGATGAATTGATAATGCGAAAATTGTTTCGGCTTTAGCGTTTTAAACTGAGAAATAAAATTTAACCATTGTTCTTTATTGGCAAATAATCCATGCAACATTAATACTGGATGACCATGGCCTATCGTATAATAACTAATGCTACCACCGTCGATATTAAGTTGATGGACTTTAGGTTGAATTGTGTTACCGGCAAGTGCGTTAAAGCAAACCGTCAGTATGAGTATAGGAATAAATAATCTTTGTGCAATTTTCACGTTTTATCTCATAGATGCAATCGAATTAGACACTATGCTAACTTGATTTTGAATATCATTAAATAAAAACTTTATAATACTTGCTAACTATTAGAGTTGGATATTAAATTCCGTTGAGGGTAGTGATATTTATCACTTCATTTTAAATGATATTTGTGTGCCTGAAGAATGATTACTTGCTTGACCAATATGAATTACTGTTTGATGTTCACTAAATAACTTATTCATCGCAAATAATCCTATGCCATTACCACCAATGGTGATCCTATTTCGATCTGAAGATTTATTGGTGACTTTGGGTATCATTAAAAATTGTTTTAATGGCATCATTTGATTGTGAACACGACTCACCTGCGATAAGCCAATACCATTATCAGTAAGCGTTATTTTAAGGCCCTCTCGCGAATCTTCAATTTCAAGTTCGATGATTGCCCTTGATAAACTATCGTCTATCAAACGCCGCATGGTAATGGCATCGACACTGTTGTTAATAAACTCGTTAATTTGCAAGAGTAAAAACTTGTAACCTTGATATTTAGTTGCCAAATTAAATTTATTTAAAATCTTAATCATTGCTTTATGAAATTTTTGGCTTAAATCGTATCCTTGAAACTTAAGTTTTTCATTAGATAACATTTCAATATATTTTGGTAACTCACTAAAATTAATAGCTATATGATATTTCATTATTATGTTTATTCATTGTGAAAATTTTTATTAAAGCAAAATGATGTTTGCGTTTTTTAGATTAAAACGAAGTTAGTATAGTTAATTATTTAAAAAAAAATAGTCGATTAAAACCAAGGGAATTATCTTCCTGTATAAAAATAAGATTGTTTGCTGTTACTTTTCCGACTACATTTAAAACCTGCATTGAGAGGGGATGATTTCAGCTTAACGCAATAAAATAACATATTGTTATAGCATCTAATATTTTAAATCCCACATTCCGCGGATCTGAATTAGAGAAATTCTGATTTTTTTGTTCCC
>CAYGUK010000150.1:0-7820 GCA_964352985.1 uncultured Legionellales bacterium | reverse complement strand
CCTGACCAACGTCCTTGGGACATGTCTCGATTCCAATGGCTCCTCCCTCCAGCACAGATGTATCAATTAACTCAACATGAAAATTATGCCGAAAAAGTTAAAGCGATTATTATCGATTGGGTGGAACAAAATCCGTTTTCTTATTCTGTGAATTGGACTTGTACGATGGAAGTTGCGTTAAGAGTGATTATCTTGACTTATTTTTTCCATGTTTTTAAAAATGCGACATGTTGGCAAGATGAAAAATTCCAAACATTATTTTTATTAAATTTATATCGACACTTAAAGTTTGTAGCCAATAATTTAGAGTTATCAGATATCAATGGCAATCACTTCACCGCAGATTGTGCGGCCTTAGTGATTGGCGGATTATTTTTTTCGGCAAGTAATAAAGCGCAAAAATGGCAAACCGTGGGTTGGGAATATTGTTTAGATGAGATAACTAAACAAGTCTTTCCAGATGGTGTCGATTATGAAGCATCAATTGCCTATCATCGCTTAGTGACAGAATTATTTTTTCTTCCTGCGCTATATCGTTTGCGTCGAGGATTAGATGTGCCCGATTTTTATCGTCAACGTTTAATTAAAATGGCTGAATTTATTAAAGCGTATTCAGCACTTCCGGGTCAATCACCTTTGGTGGGTGATGCTGATGATGCAAGGACGCTACCTTTTATCCCAGATAAAATAAATGATCATCGCTATTTAGCTTATTTAGTGGGGCAAGTATTTAATTGTGAACATTTACAAATCCCAACGGGAGATAGCGGTGAAGTATTTTGGTTAACTGGTGAGTTGCCAGAACCTTTAAATACTGAAAAAAAATCCTGTGCGTTCCCATCGGGTGGCTTTTACATCATGCAAAATGAAAGTGATCATGTTTTTATTGATTGTGGCCCAATTGGCTTAAAAGGGCGTGGTGGTCATGGCCATAGTGATTGTTTAAGTTTTGAAGCGATTTTAAAAAATAGAAAAATTTTCAGTGATTGTGGCAGTTATGTTTATACGGCAAGTGTTAAAGATCGCAATTATTTTCGCAGCACCAAGTCGCACAATACGCCGATGATCGATAAGCAAGAAATTAATCGATTTATTTGTGATACTTTTTTATGGAATTTACATAATGATGCCTTGCCCGATGTGGAAAGTTGGCTTAGTACTGAAGTAAAAGATTGTTTTATTGGTCGACATGCAGGTTATCAACGATTAAATCATCCTCTTTGTCTTGAACGAAAATTTACATTATTGCATGAAGATCATCGTTTAATAATAGAAGATCAGTTTTTGAGTGAGGGTGAACATGATATCGATATTCCATTTCACTTTGATCCCAATGTGGTGATGGTGAATGGAGGTTACGATAAAATCGTTATCGAACAGCAGGGCGAACAATTTTTGATTGAATTTTCAGAACCAGATATCTGGCAAATGCAATTTCAACCTTGTTTTATCTCACCCAGTTATGGTGTGAAATTACCGAGTCAACGTGTAATATTTAGTGCGAAACAAGTGAAAAAAGCTTCGTTTACATTAAAAATTTCACCATTATGATTTAGAGTAATCCCATTTCAGCAAGCGATAAACAGAGATTATCACCAACGATAATGTGATCGTGAACATTTACTTCAATGTGTTTTAATGCTTGCTGCAAATTTTTTGTTAATAAAATATCATCATCGCTGGGGGTAGCATTTCCTGATGGATGATTATGAGCAAAAATAATATTTTTAGCTTGATAGTTTAACGCGAGTTTTAAAATTTCACGTGGATAAACTTGAGCTCGATCGATAGTGCCTTGACTGCAAATTTCAAATTTAATTATTTGATTTTTACTGTCTAAAAATAAGCAAGCAAAAACTTCTCGGGGTAAATCGCGTAATTGCATGAGAAGATAATTTTTTGTTGCTGTGGGATTGTCGAGTGTTATTTTTTCAGGTAAAAATTCACGACTGAGTCGTTTTGCCAATTCTATCCCGGCTTGTAGTGTAATAAATTTTGTTTTTCCTAACCCTTTGATATGAGCTAAATCTTGAAAAGTGCAAAGACTAAATTGTCGAAGTCCACCGGTGCAAGAAATAATTTCCCTTGCAATATCTAATGCGGAGCGCCCATGACTTCCGGTGCGGAGTAAAATGGCAATTAATTCGCTATCAGATAAAAAGTCAGGTCCTTGATTAAAGAGTTTTTCGCGTGGTCTTTCTAGCTCGGGCCAGTGATTAATTGGCATGTTAACCTCATAATAAATGTCCCATGATTAGCATTTGAAATTTTAATTTAGGTTTTACATGGATTCAAGATTTATAATTAGTCTGTGCAAAAGTTTGTAAGCTTAATGGAGCTTATCATCATGTTAAGATCCTCTGCGAGGTGTGCTAGGCGAAGGTGCTGAAGTCTCTAACTCTGGCATGGTACTTCTTTGGTTGGCTAAATAAAAAATAATTTTTATAAGATTTTCATCGAGTAAATCAGATTTAAGAAAAGAAGCTGAAATAGGATCATTGGGGTTAACGGTGTGGTTGTTACCCATCAAAAATGCAATATTCTTTTTCTTATTTTGTTGGGTATCAAAATCTTTTTTGATTTGCAAAATATAATTTAAAATAGGTTGATTGGAAGAATTATGATTAGCGATCTCTCTAATTTGATCTAGACTTGCATTATATTGAGTGAGTAGCAGAATGATTATCTCATCTTGCTGTGCTTGCCCTGCGACAAATAAGACGGGCACACCTCTTGCTTCGTCTAAATCATTGACGATATGTGGTGAATGATTTAACACGCTTGTAAGTTCGTCAATATCACCGGTTTCAGCATCAATTATTATGGTTTCCACTAGTTCTCTTCTAGTCGGCGTATAAAAAAAACCAGGAGCTGGAGTGGGCATTTCAATCATTCTTTATGTTATTATTATATAACATCCATGTTAATTGTGATTCGGTAAATATACTAGTTCATAAATCGGGATTGTTAATTAATCATATTTTTACAATTTGCATTGAAATCATTGACTGAAGCGTTGTTGGATGAATTGATGAGTTTCATTTTGGTTTATATCTGATGAAGTATCTTGAACTAATTCTAATGCAGTTTTCGATGTATAGGGATGTTTGCTAGTAAATGCCGAATGCCAATGAGTTAATATCTTTTTAACTTGATCAAGATCATTTGAAGCTATTGCCTCATGTAAATTTATAACATATAAAAAATGGAGTGCTTGGTCGACAGGCTTAGAAAACATGTTTTTTCCTTATGATTTATTTTTAAAAGAGGCGCGTGAATTATATAGAGTTTCTATATTTTATAAAGCCAAATATATTTGGTTTTATTCTATTCTGAAATGTTTAATTAAGGACAAATTTATCTATTTTATTGAATTTTAATGAAGGCGTAATAGGTCATCCTGGGTGAAAAAGTCTAAGCTTAGCTTTATATAATAATATCCATCTGTAGTTCACTATTACAATCTAATTCAATATAAATCAGTAATCTAGTTGAATGTTTTATAATAACCCGTACAATCCCATGCCATGAGTGAAAAATCATTAAAGTACAAAAACATTATCTTAGGTGTCAGTGGCGGCATTGCTGCTTATAAGTCACCTGATTTAGTGCGTCGTCTAAGAGATTTAGGTGCAAACGTTATTGTGGTGATGACTGAAGCTGCGCGAGAGTTTATTACCCCCTTGTCTTTGCAAGCCGTTAGTCATAATAAAGTTCGGGAAAATTTATTAGATACCGAAGCTGAATTTGCGATGGGACATATTGAATTAGCCCGGATGGCTGATTTAATTTTAATTGCCCCCGCGAGTGCTAATTTTATTGCGCGTTTAGCGCATGGTGAAGCCAATGATTTATTAACGACTTTATGTTTAGCCACCGAAGCGCCTGTGGCCTTGGCACCCGCGATGAATGAAAAAATGTGGGCGAATATTGCGACCCAAGATAATTTATCAACATTAAAAAATCGTCATATAACAATTTTGGGACCAGCAAGTGGTGAGCAAGCTTGTGGTGATGTTGGATTAGGTCGCATGCTTGAGCCGCAAGAAATTGCACAAAAAGCGGCAGCGTTTTTTCATAATAAACATTTATCCGGTAAACATGTTTTAGTCACTGCAGGCCCAACATTTGAAGCGATTGATCCGGTGCGTTTTATTGGGAATAAAAGTTCCGGCAAAATGGGACATGCTATGGCCGAAGCGGCCTACGAATTTGGTGCTAGTGTCGATTTAATTTTAGGGCCAAGTCATATCATCCCAAATCCGAAAATTAATACGATAAACGTGACAAGTGCTGATGACATGTATCGTGCCGTGCATGAAAGAATTAGCGATTGTGATATTTTTATTGGTGCGGCGGCCATTGCAGATTATCGAATGGCTAAAAAATCATTGCAAAAAATAGCAAGTGGTCATTCAGAAATGACACTTAATCTCGTTCGTAATAAAGATATTATTGCGAGTGTAGCAGCTTTAAAACCTAAGCCCTTGTGTCTAGGCTTTGCTGCGCAAACTGAAGAGGTGATTGCTAAAGCCGAACAAAAATTAAAAAATAAAAATCTCGATATGATTATTGCCAATGATGTGACGCAATCTGGGATTGGTTTTGATAGTGATGATAATCAAGTGACCGCGCTTTGGCGGGATCAAAGCCAAGCATTTCCAAAACAATCGAAAACTAAATTAGCCCGGCAATTATTAATGTTAATGATAAGTGAGTTGATGACATGAAAACGGTTCAAGTAAAAATTTTAGATAAACGGATAGGCACAGAGTTTCCATTACCTCAATACGAAACCAGTGGAAGTGCGGGACTTGATCTTCGAGCTTGTGTTGATGGGCCAACTCAACTTCTGCCTGGTGCAACGATTTTAGTTGCGAGTGGAATTTCTATTTATATTGCGGATCCTCATTATGCGGCGATGATTTTACCGCGCTCAGGTTTAGGCCATAAAAAAGGGATTGTTCTAGGCAATTTAGTGGGTTTAATCGATTCTGATTACCAAGGTCCATTAATGGTTTCTGTTTGGAATCGAAGCCAAGATCATTTTACGATTATGCCGGGTGACAGATTAGCACAATTAGTGTTAGTACCTGTATTACAAGCTAATTTTGAAGTTGTTGATGAATTTATTCAATCACAACGCGGTGAAGGTGGTTTTGGATCGACCGGTGTTTGATTAATATCTTACTTTCTAAACATCACCAAATAGGTAGTTTTTTCGGGTGATATTCCCAGGGTTTTTGGAGTATAATCGTCCATTAATTGTTATAAAAGAAAATAAGAAATGCTTTCAAGTCCTGACTCATCTGCTATAGAAAGACTAAAACGCGCTGAACGAAGAGCCAAAAAGAAAGAAAAATTAACAAAAGAAGTTACCAAGGATAATAGTAGTTCATTAAAAATTACTGCTACGTTAGATTCTCAATCTAGTCAAAGTTTTCCAGCACTCAGAACAACATTATCAGATGTGAGTAGTCTTCATTTAAATTCACCACCTAATGTAGGGGGCGGGAGTGGACTGAGTTTAACTGTCCCAGTTCTATCACCTCAAAATATTGTGACCACCTCTGTACCATCAAGTTCTATAGTATCAGCTCAAGATGAGCCATCGGTAAAAAAAGCACATGAGGATAAAAAACATCAATCAAAATCCATGATGCCTTATTATCGTAAGCAAATGGAATCTTCTCAATATGCTGGTTACGTGGAAACTTCAATGACCACATACAAGCTAAAAGGTGTGCGCTATGAAACTTGTACTTTATCTCCAAAAAATCCTCACCAATTAGTGAGTCCAGGCGGTTCTCATTATATTAAAACGGATTTCACTGAAGATTTAAACAGCGGTAAATCGACACTTCATATTTATGTTAAAACGGATACCGTATCGCAACCTACGCCGAGATCGCAACAAGCATTAGCAGCAAAACGGCTTAAAGTTCAAGATTCTAATAAGTCATTCCTTATAAGATTACGAGGCCCTTGTCCCACTGGGAAGATCCAAGTTTTTACTGTCTTGTTGCCAGGAGATCCAAAAGCAAAACTATTAAAACATCGTTCGCAATTACCCTGTTTTTTGCGTATGGGAAATATGTCAAAAAAAGAAAAGTCAAAGATGAGGGTAGCGACTTTAACTCAAAAATATGGCTTTACTGGGAAAGAAGCAGGTCGAGATATTTTAGGGAAGCCATTTCGTGGTGAGTTATGTCATAAAATTGATCATGGCAGTTTAGGGGGGTCGCTGCGCATGTTTGCCGCCGTGCCATTGGAATATGCAGAATCAATGGTGAAAAAATATTATGCGAATGGCAAAACAAAATTTGAAATGTTGAAATTTAACTATAAAGGTAAAACACATAAACTATTTATAGAATTACCACCAGAAATAGCAAGTGAAGCGGATATGAAAATAAAAGGAATGAAACTACTTAGTTTAGCCGCTACTCAAATTGAACGTGCAAAAATGGTGCTTGATAATTATGGCACTAACATTGATGATAATGCCGTGTTAGTTTCTCTCATTGGTCCGCAACATGCGATTAATTTGCAATTTGGTATTAACCATAAGAATTCCGAAGAAATACAACGTTCAAGAATAGTTGAAACGTTACGTTTAGCTGGTTGGAAAGTTGTTGTAGAGTGTGAAACGCAAAGTATGGAAAGTGGTTATCCGCTTTCTTGCAAATATACTATTCGTGCAACACATCCTAAGCAAAAGAAAGAAATTGCAGTCACACAAGAATATGATCCCGCAACACCATATGTTCCACCTAAAAACTTTGCGAAGTTAGTTCAAGCACAAATGCTTTCACATGGTTTGGTGCCGTCTTCACTTTTTTCACCAATGACTAACAGTCAAGCTCGATTTTTTACTACAACACCAAGATCAGGCGCAAAACATAAAGAAGCTGTTAGTAGACGAAAATCGAGTAGATTACAGCCACAAGGTGGTGATAGCACTGAAAAAGAAAATATTGAAGATTCTGCAAAAAATTCTTATTTACTGAAGCGATTAACATAATCAAAAGTATAAATTTCACATAACGATATCAGTGATATCTTGTTCATCATTATGATCAACATCCGTATTTATTTGCTGTCTCGATTTAAGATCATAATATTGCGTGATAGCAAAAGACATCGGTAATGGTGCAAGAATAGTTCCCATGATCACAATCAATATAAATGAAATAACGATAATACTGTATTCGGTATTACCAATACCAAAGGAATGTAAAAATATAAATGGTAAGCTTAAAATGAGATTAGCAACAATCGAGAGTAAATATAAAACAAGGCTTAGAGCAATATTTACCACGAGGAACATCAGCGTGACTGATAAGGTACGCCACCAGTGATGTCGAACTAATTCAAAACTTTTACTAAAAGCATCATAAATATTAACCTCTTCAAAGAGTAAGATTATCCAGCTAAAAAAGAAAAATACACCGATGATAATGCCAGGAACAATAAACAGTGCGAGCCCAATAAGTAAAACCACATTATAAATAATTAACACAAGTATTAAAGGTAATAATTTATGCTGAATTAAAATTAAAGCTCGTTGTAATGAACATTTTCGTTGATGGATTAATTCATTAATCTGAAAAATCAAGATAGCCTGACAAATTAATAATGGAATGAAAATAATTAAATATAAAAATTTTTCTTGTGTTTCTGTAATTTCGTGTACCAATTTTAGCGTATCTGGAACAATGGCAATGATTGCAATGATTAAACTAATGGGGATCACTTTTAAAAAAACAAAACCATAAAGTCTAAGGCAATTTGCAATAATTTCCTCTAGAGGTTGTGGA
>CAYGUK010000149.1:0-7840 GCA_964352985.1 uncultured Legionellales bacterium | reverse complement strand
CATGCGATTAAAGGCGAGTTAGCTGAAAAAGAATATATCAATTCATTAACTTCAGAAATTTTAACTAAACAATCGTTAATTACAGAAAGGCCTATTATTTCAATTTTTTTTGGTGGTGGGACGCCAAGTTTATTTTCCGGTAGGGCGATTAAAAGCATTATTGATTTTGTTAAATCTAATCTCGAATGTGTGAATGATATTGAAATTACGTTAGAAGCCAATCCAGGGACAATTGATAATGATCATTTTGAGCAATATTTCCAAGCAGGGGTGAACCGATTATCAATTGGCGTACAAAGTTTGCAAAATAAATATTTACAAATATTAGGTCGCATTCATCAAAGACAACATGTTGAATTAGCGATTGACAAAGCAAAGCAGGCTGGCTTTATAAATTTTAATTGTGACATCATGTATGGGTTGCCCGAACAAAATATACAAGACGCGTTAGACGATTTAAAACAAGTTTTAGCATTTCAACCAACACATTTATCTTGGTATCAACTCACCATCGAACCAAACACCTTATTTTCTCATACTAATCCCACATTACCTGAAGCTGAAATTATTTGGCAAATGGAGGATGAAGGCAAAAATTTATTAACTAAAAATAAATTTCAGCAATATGAAATTTCAGCCTACGCGAAAAATGATCTCACCTGCCGTCATAATTTAAATTATTGGGAATTTGGCGATTATTTAGGTATCGGTGCTGGTGCTCATAGTAAAATAAGTTTTAAAGACAAAATTTTACGACAATGGAATGTCAAAAACCCAAAAGATTTTCTAGCTGAAGATAAATCATTTATTGCAGGTGAAAAAATTTTAGCAAAAGAAGATTTGCCTTTTGAATTTATGTTAAATGCGCTACGTTTAAATAAAACTATTACAAGAACATTATTTGAAACACGTACCGGTGAATATTATGAAATACTGTATCCTATTTTGGAGCAAGCTAAAAAGCAGGATTTATTACAATTTGATGATCAAAAAATAGTATTAACTGAAACAGGTCGCCGATTTAGTAATGATGTGATGCGTTTATTTTTACCCTAAAAAAAGGCAGCGAATAAACGCTGCCACATCATCGTTAGGAGTTAAAATTAAGCGTATGCTTCCGGACGACTGCTATAAATCTGGTTTAATAATATATGGTGTTCAACTTTAATCTTGACTTTACCTGTATCGGGTTTGGGATTAGTAATAAAAAAAACAATCATAAAAACAACAGCAAGTAGCGAAAATAACTGTCCTGTTGCTGATCTCATCACGACATTCCTTGTCTTTCCTTGATTTAAACTGTATGAGATTCCATTCTCATACAGTTGAAATTCTGTCTACTACTGTGTGACTCCCTGTATCATTTAAGTGCTTTCCATGCACTTCCACAATCCTTTGTGAACAAGTCGTCTCCTTCGACCTTACAAGCTCTCCCAAGCAGTAATTCATCCTTAAAGTGGCGTCAGACTTCCTGTCTTTGCCTGCACATTTCCTTGTGCGATGGTGATACTTTACCGAGATTAGCCGGTGCAGACAAGCTGAAGAAAATTGAATGATTACTAAGTTATCGTGCTGAATTTATGCATTTTAATAAAAAATCTTTTAAAACAGTCAGTTAAATTTTTTGTACGTATTAATACTTAGAAAAGTGCAGCAATCTCACTCTTTATGATGGTACCTTTTTGAGAGATATCTCACAAAGTGCTGAGTCAAAACGGCAAAAACTTGCAGTCTGATTTTATGACATTACAAATGGTTACCGTTTATAGTTAATTTACCTTCTAAATAATCCAAGTCAAAGTGAAATACTTTATCCCGTAAAATGACTAAATGTCGACTTTGCCAATCAGAGAGTTGTGAGTTTACTTGTTGCTGACTTTTAGTATTAATTTCATTTAGTGTAATAAATTGGCCTGACGTTGCTGCCTTTTCAATTAATAACGCATGATTGACGAGAAATAACAAATTCTTAAAAGTCTGCTCGGGGATCACCGCTTTGACTTTGGCGTTTGCAAGCTTTAGGAGATAAGCACTATTTAGCATTAAATTGTTAGGTGACGCATCTTTTGGGAGAGCGGGTAGCGTGATTTTGCCTTTAATATTTAAATGTTGTCCAAGCGGTGTCAACATTTTACCTTTTATGCTAATGGTGGCGCCATGGCCAATCAAATTCACTAATTCATTGAGCGTGTATTGGTTAAGATTGGAATAATGTTGTAATTGTTGCCAAGCAAGCGGGTAAAGATTTTTGGCGGTAGTGTTAAAGTTTATTTTTTGATAGTTATCTTGATTTATCGTTAGTCCATTCAAAACAAAATTGATAATAAGTGATAAACGTTGATGAGATTTTAAATTTTGTGTAATTAATATATCTAAATTAGAGAATTTTCTTAACTGATTTTGATTAATTAATTTTAGGTAAGCAACATGAGAAGAAAATTGCTTAATTATCCATCCTGAATGTTTATTAAAATTTAATAATAAATTAAATCTTGAATTAGTATCAGCTAGTTGAAATTGAGGTGTTTCAAAACTGAGGCTAGGGATAAACATCCCTAATTCAATAATACGATAGCGGTCACTTGATTGAACATTAAAAGTTAACATATCATGATGAAGTGACAGATTGTCTGCGTCAGCTTTCATTGGAAGAAGCTCAATAATACCATTTATCTCACCGAGTAAACTAAATTTTATATTGCTGGTAAAAAGTGGAGATTTGCCCGAAATAGTTTGAGTAATATTACTTTCGATTTTACCTTGACCTAAGTTTAAATGACGTTTACTAAAAACATCATCTGTAAAGAAAACTGGTCCATGTGAAATTTTAACATGTAAGAATAAGTGATCTATTTTTAATTTTTCTAAATTTGGATTATTAGAAGTTAGCTCGATTAATGCAGTAGAATGTAAATAACCGAATTTGTAATTATCTAATTTTAGTTGATAGCCACCTATAGTCGAATATTTATCGATTGTTGCTGTAAAATTTGACTTTATGACACCACCCATAATGATTGGTAGTGAAAACAATACGATGATTAAAAAACTTAGAATGATAATTGTTTTACGCATGTATTTTCTCTTTCAAAATATTAAAATATAGAATTTTAGGTTGATATAACGATAAATCTGAAATCAAATGTTGAAACTTAGTTGAGTTACAAACATAAGTAATTAAAGCATGTGAAAAATTCACTTCAAACCGAGGGTGAAATTTAGCGGCGTAACAAAATTCAGTGGTTGAGGTTTTGTTAATATGAGGTACTTGGTAAATGATTTTGGCTTTTGTCCAGGGACCCGTAAGGGCATCGGCTTTTCTAAATAGGATGTTATTGGGGAATTGACTATAAATCGTGTACCATTTTTTATGATGTTGATCATAAAGCACACTCATTTCTGTTGCTGCATTTTTCATAATGATTTTAGCTTTTGTCCAATCCAAACCATTTTGCCATTGGTTCTGTTTATTCAGAAATTGCCAATGCAATTGTTGCTGGCCTAAATCTTGAATATGAAACCGAGTAAAGATAATAGAATGATTTTGATTATTTTCAATTGTAAAAAAAGTAATAAATCCGTGTGATAAATATGGATAGCCAATTGTATAAGCAGAATTATCAGATAAGTTTTGGTAATCAATATGCCAAGATTCAGGTTTATCCTGTGGATTTTTTATAGTCGCTAGCAATGCACCCTGATATTTAAAGCCAAAAACTATAGAATTTTTTTCACGATTTATTTTATTTAAAACAATATAAACATTACCCCATAAAAAAAAGCCACCTTGCGGCCACAATACTTTATTTTGCTTTGTTTGAAAAAAAGCAGAAGGTTTATTTGATTTATGCCAATAATATTTAATAGTAAAATGGTGATTATTACATTCGCTAATGCCAATCGTATTGCTCATGATAGTGGCATTCTTACGTTTTTCGTTGTGGTTTGCATTGATAAAACTATCGCCAAAAAGCCACAAAGTTTTACCCATTGGAATTGGAATAGAATAAGCGCTATCACCACCCCACCAACTCTGATGGTAAGGAAATTGTGGTGTACAAGTATCAGAAGTTGCAAAAAGGCGCGATGATACGAGTACTAATAAAACTAAAAGCAGATTACGTATTGCGAACATATTGGTTTATACTAGAATTTCTATTTTGCGCAGGTTAACTTTATTTTGACTAAATATCAACAGAGGTAAGGAGTGAGTAATAATATATTAAGCCTCAAACATGTCGATAAAATATCATATGGGTGAGAATGTATTGTATGCGTTATAATTGTATCAATTAAATTCACTAGCGGAGAATTTTTAACAATAATTGGTCGAAGGGGTAATTGAAATAGCGCGTGATGCTATGCCCGCATGACAAGCTTTAGATTTAGTTGAATTAAAAGATCGCGTACGCCAATTTTTTTTGTAAATGAGTGGTGAGCAACAGCAGCGTATAGCGATTGCAAGAGCGCTAGCGTGTAATCCGACTTTTTTATTATGTGATTTATTAGAATACATCGAAGTTCATTCATCTAATAGCACTCATTTTGCAATAGATTCAGGTTTGGCAAGTCAGGATAGTATTATTGTAGAACCTAATGCCGAAATGAGTGTTATTGAGAATTCTAAATCCAAGTCTTAACATTTGATTTTTTATTTATTTTCTAGCTCCTTTTCTAAGTATAAAGCTAGATTGGCTTGCTTCACTGTCAACACTACTTTCAAGGATTGTTTTAGCGCTAATAATGCTTTTAAACAATTCAATTGCAGTTATTTTTTGATTAGATGGAAGTTTTATTGCTAATTCTAATTTATTCTTTTTATTAGGCATGATTTCTAAATTAATATCATCAATTACCGCCTTGACATCTTGGTTATCAGTATGTTCCAAAACTTCTTTTAATTGTTTTTTCAAGTCATTTAGTAAAGTAATAACGTTGTTTTCATAGTTAGCCATTATTGATTGAGCGTCGTGAGGTAAATAGATTCTATTATTTCCTATATGGGTTAAATCTTCATCGAATAACTTAATGAAATCAAATTTTTCAGCTTGCTTTTTAACTTCCATTTCTTGTTGTTCAGCATTACTTTTATTTTCAGCTTCTGCTGAAGATTCTGAATTATGAGGTTGAAGAAGATTATCGTCATTATTTTCTTTTTTAAAGGATAAGCCATTCGCCACTCTTTGTAATCCTTTTAAAATTTCAAAGTCTTGATCACGAGAAATATTTTCATCATATTTCATTTGTAGAGCAAGGTAGGAGAGATCAATGCCAGCAACTTGTATTCTATCTACAATTTGGGATGGCACATTTAGTTTTTCAAAATAAGCTTTTAACTTATCATCAGCTAGATAAGTATTATATATTCGATTACTAATTACTATTCGAGGCCCATGCCAATCTCTATATCCCGAGTAGAGTTTACCTACTTTTAAGTTTTTTACTAAATGATATTTAACATAATCAAATTCGCCCTCTGCTAAAGCTTTATCTTCGGCATCATCAAATTGTTTATTTTTGAAAATATAATCTATTTGATGACTCATGTCGAAAAGATTATTTGCAAATACAAGGGCGATGACCGCTTTCAAAGATAATACAACTTTATGAGTAGAGTCAAAATGTTCAATATAGTTAAATATTTTAAACATTAAAAAGTGTGAAAAGTTAATATATTCAGATGCTTGGTTACTATAATATTCCGTAAGCATTGGTGTTTTACCCAGTTCTCTGGGACATAATAACTCATCATTATATTTGTTATATAATAGGGCGACCAATCGCTTTGTAGAATGATAAATTTTTTCGGCATCTACGTCGCTTGTTTCTAATTCAATAATTTTGCATATAGCCGAAAATTTAAGGTTATTAAGAATATGAGCTACTTGGTTTTTATTTTGATCTAATAAAGTAAGTGTTTCTTTAGTGTTACGTTTATTCTCTTCTCCATATGTGCGAGCTTTTGTGCTAGCAAACCGTAATGTATAAAATAAGTGTAGATTATCCAAAATTGATTTCATAAGTTTATCAAGTTCTTTTAATCCATCAATTAAATCCGTATTTAATTGATAACTAATATCAATATAGTTTGCATCAAGACTTAACGCTTTAACTATTTCGAGAATAATACATTTTATTTCCGGGTCGTAAGAGTTTTCATTTTCTGAATTATTGATCAATGGATTTCTACTTGCCATTTTGATTTGCCTTATAATTTTACTGTGAATTTTAATTAATGATTTTCACTATTTGTAAAAGTTCGATTTAAAAACTGATATTCTAATTCGAACATATGAGTATTTATTTATCTTTTACTGCCTATTCTAAAGGAAAGACGAACTTGTTTTTCTTTATCTGGGTTCGTCAAAAATGATAAACAATCTTCATCGTCGCTAGTGTCAATGTCGCTTTTCAGTTTTGTTTTAGCCTTAACAATAGCATCAAAAAATTGATCAGCAGTGATTTTCTGTTTGGTTGGAAGTTCTATTTCTAACTCAAATTTGTATTTTTCATTCGGAATGAACTTTAATGAAATGTCATTAATGGCATGGTCGAAGTCTTCCTTATTTATCCTTCCACCAGCATACGCTAATGATTCTTTTAACTGAGTTTTAATCGCGTCTAGCATAGCTTTACAATCGCCGTCATATTTTTCCATGATTGATTCCACATCGTATTGTATATGAAGGTTGTAATTTCTTCTTTGTATTAAGCCCTCTTGAAACAAATCAATAAAATCAATTTTTTCAGCTTGTTTTTTAACTTCCATTTCTTGTTTTTCAGCTTTGCTTTTATTTTCTGCCTCTAATGAAATTGGTAAGGCGTTGACTGGAGGAATAGTATCGTCTCTTAATTCTGCTTCAATTTTTTTCTCACTTTCTTTCGTAAAAGGTAAGCCATTTGCCACTCTTTGTAATCCCTCTAAACTTTTTAACCTCGCATCTCTTGTTTCATCATTTTCAATCTTTAAGGCAAGATATTCACTATAGCCATCATCCATGTACGATACTTGAATATTATCAACAATTTCTTTGGGAACTTGATGTTCTCTAAAATAGTTTTGTAACTTAGCGCAAGCACCTTTTATTCTATGGTAACGATTACCGATGCTTATACGAGGGCCAAGCCCATCATCCTCACCAGCGTAAATTTGACCTACTTTTAAATTTTTTATTAAATAAAATTGAATGTAATCAAACTTTCCTTCAGCTAGTATTTTATCTTCTGCTTCATCAAACTTTTTATTTTCGAATAAATAAGCGATTTGATCTTGAATATCGAAAACGTTATTGGTAAATAACAAGATCATTACTGTTTTCTGAATTTGTATTGTATTTTTACTCGGGAAGTTTGAAAAGTCGTTTTTAAAGTGCTTGATATACTCAACTAATTTCCAAATTATAAATTGTGATAAATCAATTATTTCAAGTGCCGTAATATTAAATTTATTTCTTTGTTTTTCGTCTTTACCATAGTGATTAGGACAGAGTATTTCTTCATGATGTTTTTGATATATAAGAAAAACAATCTTTTTTAAAAAACTGTAGATGGTTTTTGCATCGTTCCCACTTTCCAATTCTGAGATCTTTATAGGAATTTTGTTTTTAAGTTCTCTTAGCACGTCATTTAATTTTTCTTTATTTTCTGTTATGTCGGTTACCCTCTCTTCGAAGCGTCGTTTGTTAGCAGGATTAGGCCTTTGATCGTAACTATCCTGAATTCTATAAAAAGTCTTTATACAATTTTCATTAAGTATTTTTATATCCCCAACAATATTGATTAAATCAACACTAAAAGCACCAGCAATCCAGTATACAAACCAATTCACATAATAAATATA
>CAYGUK010000148.1:0-8010 GCA_964352985.1 uncultured Legionellales bacterium | reverse complement strand
AATTCGTCAACAAATTAAAATAAGCGTTGAATCTTGCTCAAAATCTTGTTGGTCTTGTCTTTTTTTTTATGATAAGACTCTTTCTATTTTAGATTTAATGATCAATACCTTAGCTGAAGCTGAAACAGAAGACAACAATTTAAGATTAATCATGCTTGCCTTGCAATTTAGTAGCATGCATCAAAATAAAAAACAAAACTTGGGCCATTTCGATCATGATAAATTGCATCAACTTTTTTGGCGAAATGGTGTTTACGATAAAATATATTGGTTTATTTCAATTGATAATTTAAGTATCGTCAAAAAATTATTTGCTTTGGATGAAAGTTTGTTTACGTCTCATTGTGATCATTTAATCCAAACAATTGTATCGATAATGATTACAACTGGAAAATATTTCTCAGTAAGTAAGTATGTTGAACGTTTATGTCATCTCGTAAAACTCCCCCACGACCATACTCAATTAAAGCAATCATTAGAACCTTTACTTAAAAACAATATAATTTCAGCAGATGATATTCAAAAAATTGATCAGGCTTTTGATCCTGAATCAGTGAATTTTACAGATATACAACCAGGACAGTTAAAAGAAATATTTGACATAACTCGTGATATTTTGGGGTATGATTATGGGCGAAATCGAAGCTTAGTTGCACGTAATATTAGGGCATAAGTTGACTTTCATCCACGTCCCTTTTAATGCAACCTAATTAAAACCAAATATATTACTCTGATAAAGCATTTCACTTAGGCTCAAATCTGTCACACACCATAGCCACAAAAAGTCAGCACACATCGTAACATGCTGAAAATATGCCTTTTTATAATTTTTACTTCGCTGAATTGTTTAGATAAAATTAAGTCTAAATAATGATAATAATGCATTCATGGGTTAAACTTATAATAATTGGATGATTTAAGCTCTTTATGAAACAAACCTTACAGACAAAACTAAGCCAACATCTAGCCTTAACGCCGCAGTTGCAACAAGCAATAAAATTACTCCAATTATCCAGTCAAGAATTGCGTCAAGAAATCGAACAAGCTATTGAACAAAACCCATTACTTGAATACCTTGAGGAAATCGTTAATGATTTGGATCACAAAGATGAAATACCTGAAGAGGAATCACCCGATAAGGCTGTTGCACTAGATACTGATCAATTACCAAGTGAATTCGCGACGGATAGTCAGTGGGAAGATTTTTATCCCAACAGTTCATCTTTAGCTAAAAATGATAATCAAACTTTTGAGATACAACGTGAAAGTAAAACCAATTTGACAGAACATTTATTGTGGCAAATGAAAATGTCTCATTTTTCAGAAGTCGATCAAGCTATTGCAACTGCTATCATCGATGCCATAAATGATGAAGGTTTTCTAACTTGTTCACTTGAAGAAATTCACCATAATTTTGCTGATAATGAAGATATTGAACTTGATGAAGTAGAAGCAGTGCTCCGTCAAATTCATAATTATGATCCAACAGGTGTTGGTGCAAGAAATTTGCAAGAATGCTTATTAATACAATTAAGACACTTACCTCCAGATACGCCATTTCGTTTTGATGCTGAAATTATCATCACACATTATTTAGATTTACTGGGGCATCATGATTATCGACAAATTATAAAAGAAGCAAAATTTAGAGAAAGCCAACTTGCAAAAACCATCAAGCTAATACAAACTCTCAATCCAAAACCTGGAACCTCGATTACACCTGATGACACAGAATATGTTATTCCAGACTTAATTGTGAGCAAACGTAATAACGAGTGGCATGTTTCTTTTAATAAAGAAGCTCTACCAAAGATTAGAATTAATCCAGAATATACTAATCTTGTTCCAAAAAATAACAGTACCGATTACACTTTTTTACACGACCATATGCAAGAAGCAAGATGGTTTATTAAAAGTTTAACCAGTCGTAATGATACACTGCTTAATGTCGCTATTAATATTATTAAACATCAAAAAGATTTTTTAGATCAGGGTGAAGAGTTTATGAAACCACTCATTCTCCAAACAGTCGCAGATGATCTAGGCATGCATGAATCGACGATATCTCGTATTACCACACAAAAATACATGCTTACACCACGTGGTGTTTTTGAGTTAAAATATTTTTTCTCCAGTCATCTTAATACTGATGATGGATTAACTTGTTCATCAACTGCAATACGAGCGATGATTAAAAAATTAATCGCAAATGAAAATACATTAAAACCATTGAGTGATAATAAAATTACTCAATTGTTAGAAAAGGAAGGCATTCATGTTGCACGTAGAACTGTAGCAAAATATCGTGAAGAAATGGCAATACCGCCATCTAACGAAAGAAAATGTCTTACCGGTTAAAGAATAATTGTAACCATAATTTTGTGGTTACAAAAACAATGAGATAGTTAGAAGGAGTCAATCATGCAAATAAATTTTACTGGCCATCATATCGAAGTTACTCCAGCCTTAAAAAGTTATACAACTGAAAAATTCGATAAGTTGTCACATTTTGCTGAACGAATAACGAGTATCCATGTTACTTTTGGTGTGCAAAAACTGAGTCAAGTTGCAGAAGCTAATATTCATATATCAGGTGGTGATATTCATGCCAGCGCCGATTCTAATGACATGTATAATGCAATTGATGTGCTAATTGATAAATTGGAACGTCAGCTTATTAAACATAAAGAAAAACATACTCATCATCATAAAGATCGTAGTCAATTACATGACGATTAACCATCCCTGCGCCGATCTCAAAAAAAGATCGGCGCTTTTCCTCTAACATAAAGTGAATTCAATGGAACTAACAAAACATGGTGTTTTTATGGATGTGCTTGGGATTGGTGTTTTACTCACCGGCAATAGCGGCATTGGTAAAAGCGAACTTGCTCTAGGTTTAATTAATCGTGGTCATCGTTTAGTGGCAGATGATGCCGTCACAATAACGAAGCAGGAAGATAATACTCTGTTTGGCACTTGTCCTGAATTACTTCAGGATTTTCTCGAAGTTAGAGGGCTAGGTGTGCTAAACATTCGTGTTATGTTCGGTGATACTGCGATCAAAGATCGTAAAAGACTTCAATTAATTATTCATATCGTTACGCTTGATGATGAACGTTTACGTAATTTAGATAGACTTCATGGTGTTCATACGATTCAAACTATTTTTGATATCGATATTCCTGAAGTCACTATCCCAGTTGCACCCGGTCGTAATCTTTCAGTATTAGTAGAATGTGCTGTTAGAAATCAAGTATTAAAAATGACAGGTTACTCAGCAAGTGAAGAATTCATAAACAGGCACAACTTGGCAACCCGTATTGATTCGAACTGAACAACATTGACAAACCAGAGCTAAAGTATAAAATCATTACATAATAGTATCTAATAAGGCTTAAATTTTGGTGATTATGGCAAGTAACCTACTAAAGTCGATATTCCCTGGAGTAACGATTTAATATGAGTGTTAACATACTTATAATTACTCATGATGATGTAGGCAATGCATTATTACAAGCAACTAAATCAACTTTTGGTGAACTCCCACTTTCTTGTAAAGTCATTCGGATTGAACGTGGTATTGATCCAGATAAAGTGATCCGCCAACTAAAAAAAACTATTCAAAAAACAGCGACCAATGATGGTGTATTAATTTTAACAGATGTGTTTGGTTCTACACCCAGTAATATTGCGCAAGCACTTCATGATAATCCTCAAACCCGATTAATTGCAGGTTTGAATTTACCTATGCTTATCCGAATAATGAATTACCCAAATCTCAATCTCAACGAACTTGCAAATAAAGCCTTAACCGGTGGACGCGAAGGTGTCATCGACTGCGAGAAAGCAATTAACACACAGGCTTAAACATTATGATCCAGAAAAAAATTGAAATTATAAATAAACTAGGACTACATGCCCGAGCTGCAGCAAAATTTGTCGCTTATGCTTCACGCTTTGGCAGTGAAATTGAAGTGGTCAAACAAGGAAATAAAGTAAATGGCAAAAGTATAATGGGAGTCATGATGCTTGCAGCTAAACAAGGTAATGAAATTGAACTTCTTATTGATGGTGAAGATGAACAAGAAGCAATGCAATCATTGGAGTCATTAATTAATAATCGCTTTGATGAAGCAGAATAATATTTATAAACTAAATATTAAATTAGGAATCTGCAAATTTATGTTATAAAAATAGATAAGGATATTCAATGGGACAAGAAATCTCCACTAGTGAATTTAATCGGGATGATTATATAGAATTTACGCGCCGTTTACGTCTTGAAACTAAATTATTATTTGATTGGTTTGATGATGATAATTTCACAGATGAAGATGGCGTCTGTGGATTAGAATTAGAAGCCTGTATTGTTGATAAAAATTATCTCCCCTCTCCGTGTAATAGTGAATTACTCGAACGTGTTGATAGCCTATTTATGGTCCCTGAACTTGCAAAGTTTAATATAGAATTTAATTCTAATCCCTATCCAATTGGTAAAAATGTTTTTCAGCATCTTTTAGATGAATTAAATACTGAATGGACTCAGTGTCAAGAACATGCGGAAAAAATGGATAAAGAAGTTATCGCCATAGGTATTTTGCCAACCATTCAAAACGAAATTATTTCATTGGATACTATTTCTTCACTACAACGATTTATTGCTATAGATAATCAATTAAAACATTTACGCAAAAATAAACCTATTCGAATTGATATAATGGGTAATGATCATCTTTCATTAATACGAAACGATATCATGCTTGAAGCTGCAGCTACTTCATTACAAATTCATTTACAAGTTAACCCAAAACGCGCAGCAAGATTTTATAATGCCGCACATATTTTATCAGCGCCGATGGTAGCGCTTACGGGTAATTCACCTTATTTGTTTTCTAAAGATTTATGGAATGAAACACGCATCCCCATGTTTGAACAAGCTGTTAGTGCAATACATTATTGTGATACACAAGAAAAACATGTGAATCGAGTCACTTTTGGTACCGGCTATGCCAAAAACTCATTACGTGATCCGTTTTTAGAAAATTTAATTTCTTATCCTCCATTACTTCCGTTAATCATGGAGGATAGTCCACATTGGTTAAGTCATCTACGCTTACATAATGGCACAATTTGGCGCTGGAACCGACCGATTATTGGTTTAACGTCAACCGGAAAACCTCATTTACGTATCGAACATCGTATTCCAAGCTCTGGTCCCTCTGCGATTGATTGCATTGCTAATGTCGCTTTTTATCTTGGTTTAGTTTATGATTTGGCATTACGAAATGTGCCTCCTGAATCCAAACTTACATTTGAACGTGCTCGTAATAATTTTTATAATGCCGCTCAACATGGCCTTTATGCCAATATAGAATGGGTTAATGGCCATAAAATTTGTGTTAATCGCCTGATAGTGGATGCGTTACTTCCGGTAGCAAAAGCTTCACTTCATCGTCTTGGTGTCGATGAATCTGATATTAAATATTATTTGGATGATGTTATTAAAAATCGAGTTTTAAAAGCACAAACTGGTTCTAGTTGGCAACGCGCCTATATTGCAAAACATGGAAAAGACTTTAAAGCCATGACACATGCTTATGTTGAAAGACAAAAATGCAATATTCCGATTCACGAATGGACGCTTTAAATTATTTAGGTATTGATAGTGAAATTAACCATATTAAATGATTTTCCTACAGAGTTATTAGAAATTAATTCAACTGAGCTTTTAAATATTTTACCTGGCCCAACGCTAATAAAAATCAAAGGAGAAGAAAACAAACCGCTTTTTATCTCAACGCTTCTTCATGGCAATGAAACAACGGGATTTAAGGCAATACAACAATACCTAAAATCACATAATAAACTGCCTCGAACTTTATTTTTATTTCTGGGAAATATAAAAGCGGCGAGTTTAAATCTTCGTCGATTACAAGAACAAGCAGACTATAATCGTGTTTGGGATGGCAATGGTGATACAGCAGAACATCGCATGGCCCAGCAATTATTAAACGAATTGCAGCAATACGATTTATTTGCAGCAATTGATATTCACAATAACACTGGTAAAAATCCCCATTATGCGTGTATTAATTATTTGCAACCAGAATATATCAATCTCGCCGCTTTATTTAATAGTAAAATTGTTTATTTCACCACACCTCATGAAGTAATTTCGATAGCGCTTGCTAAACTTTGTCCGTCTGTTATTTTAGAATGTGGTTTATCAAGCAGTAATGATGGAGTGATACATGTATTAGATTATCTTGAAAAAGTCATTAATCTACCCGATATCGATATTACTCAACATAAGCCCGACAATAATATTTATCAAACTATTGTTAAAATTAATGTTCCCAGAAATGTAACCATTGGTTTCGGAGATGCCCCAGATGAACAATATGATTTTACATTTCATAATGAATTAGAAAATTATAATTTTGTTTCTATTCCACGTGGTACAACATTGGGCTGGCGAAAAAATCAAAACCAATATTTAATCGTCACTGATGAAAATGGCAAAACAGTCAGTGATTTATTTTTTCATTATGAGCAAAATGAAATTATTTGCACCGAAGATGTCGTTCCATCGATGTTTACCAAAGATATAAAAACGATTCATTTAGATTGTTTAGGTTATTTTATGAAAAAAATGATTATTTAATCAAATTTTTTATTAAATAATTAAGTCATGAATATCTTTTCGTTACTAGACCAGATTTTAATCTTGAGTCTTCATCAGCCTGCTGCAGTAAATATTTTTCAACATGATTAAACACTAATCGTGGGTTATGTTTGCTAAACCATGGTAACCATATACAACATAAAACTGGCACACAAGTAAAACAATCGGCATGACTAAAATTTATATCAGTGAATTTTTCTAATACATCAATAATAATTGAACTACAATTATTTGAGCAAATACTAAAATCTTTGGGCGCGTAATTTTCATCTAACCAGTTTAATAATTCATCATATGTTCTATCATCGTTTACAGGCACATCAATAGAACTATCTGAACAACCATCATAAATAGTATCTTCTCTTTGTTGGTGATGAAAAGTATAGTCAATCGCAAACGTCTTTTTATCTTTTTCATTTACGACCAAAGCAAGATGCCATGTAAAACAATCGGGTAATAAATAAAGGGTAAATATCATAATAATACTTTTTATTTTTATCTTTATTATACATGTATTAAATAAAAAGAAATACTGGATATTTTACGCATTTTTTATTTAAGCAAATTGAACCCTGATTTTAAACAAGTAATACAATTTGATATTAGTCGCTTTTACCTGCCACCGTCATTTTGTCTATTAAGACTGATCCTGTTTTAAAACTTGAGTTAGGATAAATATCATTTGCAATATCATTAATTGCGAGATACATGTCTTTTAAATTACTGGCAATGGTGAATTCATTAATTGGATATTGAATTTCACCATTTTCAACCCAAAATCCTGTTGCACCTTGCGAATAAGTTCCGTTTACAATATTAACGCCTTGCCCCATGACATCCGTAACAATAATTCCTTTATGCATTTTTTTAATTAAGTTAATTAATGTATTATTACCATGAGTAATAAATAAATTATGTGCGCCTCCACAATTACCGGTAGTTTTCATTCCCAGTTTTCGCGCAGAATAAGTGCTTAACAAATATGATTTTAATATTCCATTTTCAATAATATTCCGATCATTAATTGCGACCCCTTCACCATCAAAGGGTGTGCTTGCTAATCCTTTTTCAAAAAATGGTTTTTCAGAAATATTAACAAATGAAGGGAAGATTTGTTTATCGAGATGATCAAGTAAAAAAGATGATTTACGATAAAGATTACCACCACTGATTGCCGATAAACAGTAACCTAAAATGCCACGCGCAACTCTAGCTTCAAAAATTACAGGCATTTCACAGGTTTTAATACTTTTAGCATTTAATCGGCGCACGGTATTTTCAGCTGCTTCTTTTGCTATATCGCTAATATCTCTTAAATCGCT
>CAYGUK010000147.1:0-8033 GCA_964352985.1 uncultured Legionellales bacterium | reverse complement strand
CTGTTCTTTTCAGCGTTTCTACGTTGTTGCTTAAATTTGGTGAATAGTTACAGTTAAACAATTATTCTTTCGCGTTAATAAAGATGAAACCTAAAATAAATGCGATAATCAAT
Organism: uncultured Legionellales bacterium; assembly: GCA_964352985.1. Classification (GTDB taxonomy): domain Bacteria; phylum Pseudomonadota; class Gammaproteobacteria; order JAHCLG01; family JAHCLG01; genus CAYGUK01. Next base: position 7,920 of record CAYGUK010000147.1, on the reverse strand, counting down.
AGTACTAATATAGTATAAGACGAAAACATAATCGATTTGCTATAAATAAATTGCGCTTTTTTTAGTAACACCGTATTAATTGCGTCATGAACATTTTGATGAGTATGACCTGCTAATGCAAGATTAATGTGTTTTATCGTTAAATTACTCGAGTTTGAAACTGAATGAATTAATTTTGTAAAATAATAATCAGTATAGCGAGAAGTAATGATCCCAACAACAGCTATTCCCATGGTTAAACCAAATTGTCGATTAGTATTAAAAATTGCGGAAACCATGCCGTGTTTATTTTCAGGTGCTAAGCTCATTATTAACATAACACTTGCTGGCACGACTAAAGGTAACCCCACACCAACTAAAATAAGACCCGGCATAAACAGCCAATAGTTTTGACTTCCTAAGGTTAAACCGAGCCAAATAAATCCAGCAATCACAATTAAAAGGCCCACTAAAAGAGGTTGCCTAGCACCCCTTCTATCATGCCAAAAACCGGTAATTCTAGGCATAAATATAAAACAAAGGCTTGCAGGTAATAATCCTAGACCTGCCATTGCTGCAGTAAATGATAATGAATATTTCAACCAAAGTGCTAAAAACACAAAAAATGAAAGGCAAAAGCATGCAATAAATAATATCAAATTAGCTGCGGCAAATGAATAATGTTGAAATAATCGAACATCAACAATGGGATGTTGTTTTTTTAATTCTGTTTTAACGAAGAAAATAAATAATAACACGGTTAAAACAAATAAACCTAAAATGCGATAATCAGTAATTCCCCAAACTGAAATTTGCATAAATAAATAAATCAAAATCGTCAACGCTAAAACAAATAAAATTGCACCACGTATATCATTAAATTGATTTGCTTGCTGAAGCTTATGATTTGGCACAAAAGACAGAACAAATAATAACGAGATCAAACTTAAAGGCACATTCAATAAAAAGAAAATACGCCACCCGAGAAAACTGGTAATCGACCCCGCAATAAATGGCCCAAAGGCATAAAAGAAATTCGCAAATCCTAAAATTAACCCAAATGTTTTACCAAAATCTTCTTCTTTAATGTTTTGCTTTAGCACAACCAACATGGTTGGCATCACTAAACTTGCACCCACACCTTGTAATATGCGCCCAATAATCAACATTAAACCATTCTGAGAAACACCACAAATAAATGAAAAAATAGCAAACAAAATAATACCGAGCGTGACTGAGTTTTTTGCGCCTAACACATCGCACAATTTACCCCCAATAAGAAGCAATGCAGAGAAACTCAATAAATAACCATTCACAATCCAATGAATACTATTTGGTGATAAAGAAAAGGTCAATTGAATCTGAGCGAGCGTGACACCAATACCAGACTCATCGATAAATATCATCATATAACATAGAATAAGCGCAATCATTATAAGTGTTGTGTGGCGAGATTTTATCATTTTTATCCTTGTAACTAACTCATTGATTTTAATTTGGCATTAATTGGCTTCTCATCATATATCATAACCCTTTGATTCGCTACTGATGTGATTATTGTCAAGCCAGTTGCTCGGGTTTTTTACCTAATTTATCAAAATATTTTTAAAAGATAATGAAATTATTGCCAAATTTCTAGTCTAAACTCTTAATATGTCTTAAAAATCTATCTATATCGCGAGCAAGTTATGGTGACAGTGTATCAAGCAAAAGGCTTTACTCTAATAGAACTCATGATAACTATTGCTATAGTGGGTATTTTAGCGGCTATTGCAATTCCCGCTTATCAAAACTACCTACGGCAAGCACGATATAGCGATATTGTTCTATCGATGGATCCCTATAAAGTTGCTGTTGCAGAATGCATTAATGATAATGGTGCGACAACGGGTTGTAATGGTGGCACCAATGGAATTCCTGCAAATATTACCGCGGCTGAATTTCAAATCAATTCGTTAATCGTTGTGAATGGTCGTATAACCGTAACACCTGTGGCTGCAAATGGAATTTTAGCAACAGACACATTAGTTCTGACGCCTTCAGTCTCAGCAGGTAATCGAGTGATGTGGTCACGCTCAGGTGGTGCGGTTACGTCTGGTTATGTGAAATAATTTTTTTCCACTGAGTAAAATAAATTAAAAAAGCGAGTAACGTTAAAATTAAAATAACTATTGCAATTGAAAATTGCCGATAGTTAATTATATGCGCCACAATCATGGTGCCTAAGCTCCCACCAAGATAAACTAAAAACCCAAATACCGCACTTGCACTGGCTGCCCTTTCAGGAAAAATTTGCATGCAACTTGCACTACAATTTGGAAAAATAATGCCAATAAAATAAAGTAGCAAAACACTAGGAAAAACTACAGCAAAGAGATTAAAAAATCCTAGTATCGCGAGTAAAAGCATCACACCAATCACAATTAAACAACATATCAGATTAAAAAATATCAATTGCTCACTTTCAAATTTTGCAACTAACCATTGATTAGTAAACGCACCGAGTAAATAGGCCAATCCAATGAGTAACATGATCCAACCATAGACTAACACATCGACACGTAATTTTTCTTGTAATAAAAATGGATAATCCGCATTAATGGCTAATACTGCGCCCCAAAGAAAGCTCGTCGTTAATGCCACTCGCATAAACTTAGGCTCTGTTATAATGAATAAATAATTTTTAACAAAATAATGAAGCGCATCAAATCGATGATTAGTTTTTTCTCGGCGTGATTCTTGATAGAAAAAGACAATAAATAAAAATGTCATTCCACTTAATAGTGCTAACAATACAAAATTCATCCGCCAATGAAGATATTGTTGAATATAACTCCCAACACAAGGCGCAATAATTGGCACGCTCCCCCAACAAATAGATTGTAAAGAAAGTGCTTTAGTTAAGGCTTTTTCGTGATAATAATCGCGCAAAATTGCTCGAGAGCTAATATTTAAAGCAGCAGCGCCTAATCCTTGTAAAAAACGTAAAATTATAAAAAATATAATAGCATGGATAAAAATACAAGTTAGTGACGCGATAAAATAAATGATAATGCCAAAGATTAAAGCCGGTTTACGTCCATAGTGATCTGAGAGCGGTCCAAATAATAATTGCCCTCCCGCTAAACCCAATAAAAAAATCGTCAGCGTTAATTGAATAACATGTGGTTCAGTGTGAAAACTTATGACCAACGCTGGAAATGACGGTAAATATAAATCAACAGCGCTTTGTGCCGTCAATGTTAACAATAAAATTAGAATAGCAATCATTCGCTTCGCCTATCATTTCACTCTTAGTCAAAAATAATATCAAAGTTGACGCCTAGTAAACTTGCCCATATCATCAACGTAAAATGTTAAAGACAGGATCATAAAATGAATACTTTAAAAGGTAAAGTTGCACTTATCACTGGTGGCGCAAAAGGAATTGGTCAAGCAATCGTAACTCGCCTAGCGAATGATGGGGCCAAAGTGGTGATCAATTATCGCCATTCAAAAGACAGTGCCACACAACTTGTCACGGCATTAAGCAATGAAAATTTATCCGCCATCGCCATTCAAGCGGATGTGGGTCAAAGAGATCAAGTCAATTCATTATATCAACAAACATTAAACCATTTTGGGCGCATCGATATATTAGTTAATAATGCCGCACTGTCACTTGAAAAAAAATTTGTTGAAACGTCTGAAGAAGAATTTGATACCTTATTTTCTGCAAATGTAAAAGGCCCTTTTTTAATGATGCAACGTGCTTTCCAACATATGCAACGAGGTGGAAAAATCATTAATATTTGCAGTACTGTGTTAGATTTATTAGTGCCAAACTATTCCTTATATTCAGCAACTAAAGGCGCATTGCATATGTTTACCCGCGCCTTAGTCCAAGAAGCGGCAGAACTTGGCATTACGATTAATGCGGTATCACCCGGCGCGACAAAAACAGATATGTTAATGTCTACAACAGATGAAAAATTTCGACAACAAATTGCAAAATTATCCGCATTAAAAAGAATCGGTGAAGTAGAAGATATTGCCAATATAGTTGCGTTTTTTGCCAGTGAAGATTCGAATTGGATCACCGGTCAAAATTTACGTGCTAATGGTGGCTGGACTTAATTAATCACATTAGGCTAAGAGAATAATGTCAAATATTGATAAAATGGTAACCGAAGCCATTTCAACTGCCTGGCCTGTCGAATCGCATAGCATCAAGTTTATTCGTCGTGGAATGAATTTAACGTATTACGGTAAATTAAAAGATAATCGTGAAGTTTATTTTCGTGTTCAAGATGCCTTGCTTAGAAGTCAACATTGGATCTTAGCTGAGATTGACTTTATTAATTATCTTCATCAACATCAATATCCCACCTGCCAATTACTATTCACAAAAACAGCACATCCTTTCCATACCATTCAATGTGAGAAAAAGTATTTTATTAGTGCTTTTATAAAATTACCCGGAAAAGAAATTCAAATTACCAATCCTAAACAATATCAAGCAAAATCATTACAACAATTTGGTCGACAAATGGCATTACTTCATCAAATGTCTTCTGCTTATAAACCAAAACACCATTCTCGTCCTGATTTTAAAAATTATTTATATCAAACCCCTCATCACACAATAAAAAAAACCATGCTAAATTATGCTCATTATTTTTTTGAAGAACTTAACATGCTTGAAAAAAATGAGCAGAACTATGGCTTATTACATGGTGATTTTAAATTTGATAACTTGCGTTTAGACCAAAATACTTTTCATGTATTTGATTTTGATTGTTGTTTTTATTATTGGTATGTTGCAGACTTTCTTTTACCTTTAAAAATTTATTTTACCTTGCCCGGGCTTGGCTTTTACCCCACAAATAAAAACCAATTACACTTTTTCTTATCCAATAGTATAAAAGGTTATCGTGAGGAACGAGAATTATCACTTACTCAATTACAATTACTCCCCTTATTAATAAAAGGTTCATATTTGCGCGCGTATTTTGAATTAAACTATATTACTGATTTCGACGAATATGACAGTCACACATTAATGACGCATATCGAAAAAATGTTGTTAGAGGATCATAAAATAATTGATTTTAATTTCGCAAAACTTTTAGATTAAGAGTGTAAACGAAACACATGCTATTTTGAACGCTGTCATCCAATTTAACACATTTTATGCCCCACAACAGATATAAATAAAATATGTCACTATTCAGCATTTATGCTGAATAGTGACTAAAATATTATAGATAAGTTTAAGTGCAAATTATGCAAGTCTTGAACAAGCAGCGCTAACAGGCGTTGCTTGTGGAAATTTATCCTCTAAATGTTCGGCTATTGTTTTACCCAATACTCTTTGTGTAGTATCAGCACCATGTTGGTCTAATAAATCATAGGTGTCTCTACCCGCTACAGTTGCTGCGAAATATAATGGTGTTTTCCCAATTCGATTGGATTGATTCACATCAATATTTAATGCATCTTTATTCTCTAACAATAATCTCAAGGCATCCATTCTTTGATCATGAGGGATTAAAGAATTACCACAAAGTATGAGTAAAGCTTGCTGATATTTTCGTTTATTAAATGCATTAAAAAATATTTTTACTTGACCCTCGCCAAAAATCTTTTCAAACTGACTTTTTAAATCATCATGATTAACGACCCTAAACGGAGCCGCGCTTGCCATCGAAGTTGTTGCTTTTGGTGCTTTCGGTAATAATTGTTGAACTTGCTGATTGAGTTGATTGAACGCAAACTTTGTTAATAAAGCATGTATCTTACTCTGTCCGTTCTCCTCTGCAATATCAAGCGCATTACAAAACGGTGTGCCGCTACGTTGATGAATATCTATTACCATTTTATCTTGCGAAGAAAAAATGATGTTTAATAAATCTAGGGCTAATGCCTCATTGGGTAAAGCACAGCAATATTTAATCGCCTCAGCAAATTTAAATTGATTCAATAAATCAAATAATGTTTTGTAAGATCCGACTAAATCATCACCCAGCCTTTCAGACAATTGTTTAGCTAAACGATCAATCACTTCACGGATATTTCCCGGTTGAGCTAAATGACAGGGTTCAACTAATTTTTTATTAGGCTTAAGATTTAATATTTTTAAAACCATCGAACACTGAGGAGTAACTAAGTTATCTTGAGAAAGCATTATCATTAAGTTGCTAATACTACTTTTTAGTTTATCATAATATTCAACAGGACAATGATATACCATGTCGAATAAATTTCTGACTAGAGGTATTCCTACATTACTTAATGAATGTTCATTCATAAAAACAGCATAATTGATTTGCAATAAGATTGCGCTTCTTAAAAAAGGTTTATCTTTATTTTGCAGATAATTATGACTGGCCAATTGCAAACTACTCGCTTGTAGAGCAGTGAATTTAACGCTTCGGTGCCAAGCTGGTGTAGAAGATAGAATATGTGATTGAGCATGAACATTAGCCTCCCCTACAAGTAATAACCAAACTTTATCTGGCTCTACACTATTTATCGCTGAGGTTAAACAAGTATAAGAGAATGTTTCACCACGACGAGTTGGAATATTCACATCTGCTCGATGATCAATTAATACTTGCATGACTTCTAAACTGCAACGTTGATTAGCATAAGCAATTGGTGTTTGAAAAATATCAGATCCATTCGGCAAATATTGATTTAGTAATTCTGGTGAACGTAAAAATACTAATCTAACCTCATTAGGGTCATTATGCTTTAATGCCGCTAGTAATGGATGATTATCTTCAACATCTTGCTGACTTTGAATTATTCTCAGGTTTGCAATACATGTTGATAAAGCGAATGGATTTCTAAGACTTGCTGCAACATCTTCTACTTTTTTAAAAAAGCCATCATCGAAAGGGTTATTTTCTGGATTACAAATCTTAATTACAGCATTATTTGTTATTAAATCGATCTGTGTGCTAACAATGTTTAGAAAACCACCTGCTGGAGAAATTGGAATTTGATGATTCATTGCTTGTATTATAATTTGTTTTATATTTATCGGAACAAGATTAAATTCTCGCATGCTATAAAATTGTAGCGTGACATGAAAAATAAGTTGTTCACCCAAAGACATATCTGTAAATTTTTCATGAAAATACTGCAGACAAGTATCTCGCAGTATTATTCTTTGCAATTGCAGTGAGGGAATTGAATCCGTCGCACTCATTCGTTTTAATGTTGATTCCATCTCTGCTCTTCCTTGCGTTATTCTTTGTAAGGCAAGGATAGAGTCTTTAACTGACACATCTATACTATGAGCTTGCAAATATCTGTCAAAATTTACTGACTGACTTGAAAAGGCAAAACCTAATAATACTTCGATGACATCATGTTTGTTTGTCACAGAAAAAATATCAACTATAAATAAGGAAGCAACCGCATCTAATAATACGGCTGTTTGAGCTTGATTAATTTCATATGAATTTCCCTTACGGGACTTGATGTCAACTTCGATAACCCTACGAATGAAATTAGTGATAATACTTTGATTTCCATGACTGAGATTACTTTGCAATTTTTCATAAACGACACGACAATTAGCAAAATCACGAATAATACAAATATTGTTATCGCAAGTCGTGTTTAAATCGTATTCATTCAACTCTCGGTGAATAGTGCTTGCTTGTTCAGCCGTCGCAAAAATTAACGCAATCGCACCTTCATCATAGGGAGAATGATCAACAATCAACGTGAGGAGATAAGGTGGATCTTGTGTTTCAAGTTGCAGATGATGTTTTGGCATGTGAAACCTTTTATTGCTCTATGTAATTTTTGGAACTAATTTATTAATGTTTTGCTAGCAAAATATAAGATTAAGATACTAATCGAGTTTCAACCATAAAATCCAGTATTGTCCGCTAGTTTAAGAAAAGTTTCCTTAATATGGGACAAATTTTATGTCTACTTTACAGT
>CAYGUK010000146.1:0-8423 GCA_964352985.1 uncultured Legionellales bacterium | reverse complement strand
TCTGTTCTTTTCAGCGTTTCTACGTTGTTGCTTAAATTTGGTGAATAGTTACAATTTTTTTTTAATTTCATTTTTCAATAAACCATGATAAACAGTTTTATATAAAATATTATGCTCGATTGGGATCTTGGCAATCTGCTAAATGTTCGCAATACTATACTAGCTTCATTGCGTGACATAATAAAAAAAATGATACAAGGAATAAAAAATAATTTGACTGTCACTTATCTATTAATAGAAGTGTATGAGCTTTAATTATTGAGCGGTGAAACAATAACTTTGTAAATAATACATGACTGCTGAACGGATCTTAGCAATTTATATTATTAACAAACGCAAAAAATATTACATAGTAACAAAAGATCAATGGTTTATGAAATGATCCAAAAAATATCACTTTATCGCTAGTAAAAAACACAAAAAACATAGGGTAAATTTTTTTATTAGGATGTTTTAGGTAAATTTTCTATGAAAAAATGGGCAAAAAAATCGAAAAATAAAAATTATTTACTATACTTTAAATAACAAGAACAACAACAAAGAAGAATGATAATGCTTGGTAATGGTAGTATTTCAGAAATTACAGCTAAATTGAAGGCCTCTCAAATAGCAAAACCCGACTCTCTTATGCTCAACGCTGCCTTAGAAGGTTCGCTAACCCTAAAAGAATATGCAAAATTTATTGTTTCATTAAGACAAAACGGCGATCAAGAATTAAACGCGCTTGCTGATACATTAGCTTCAGCTCCCTGGTATCAGCAAATGAAATTTCTTTTTACACATCAATATTATGAAAACCCGGGATATGATAACAATAATCAACAAATATCTGGACATTCGTCACAAGCGATCGAGCGCTTAAAACAAGCCTTGATTGAGGGTATTGTTTCTGCTGATATATCTTATGGTGAAATGGCGAATAAAAATAATATTATTATGGTTTTCGAGGATGAGGAATCTTCATTTAAAGTAATTTTACATCAACCCAATTTATTTCTAGCGATTAAAGAAGGCTTATATACGTTAGATGATTTATCTAAAAGTTGTAATCCTGTTGTTATGTTATCTGATGTTGGATTGGAATTTATGCGAGGAGGGTATATTACAATAGAACATTATACGGGTGAAATGTTTATGAGTGAAGGTATACGCCGCATCGTGACTGCAGAAAACTTACCTTTGTTTCAACAACAAAAACTAACCATGGCCGTTATTTTAGAGGTTGACGAAGATGTTTTGGTTGATTTTATGTTACAAGATCGTGGTCGTGCTTTATTAGCTGGTGATTTTCTGACACAAGTTGATTTTCGTGATTTGTCGGACCCTATTTTGGATGTGTTAAATAATGAAGGGATTGTAGAATTATTTACTCAAGGTATTTTAACAAGACAAATGATTTTGCGATTTGATCCTTCTAACGTTCAATTTATGAATCCTGATAAAGTGAATAATTTACAATTACTGTTAAATAATCATATCGGTAGAGATTATTTAGCAAATTCTGAACCAGAAGCAATAGCTGCAATTTTAAATGAAGCTCTCATCCAAAGTAGAGATGATTTTGTAGAAAATAATCCAGTATTAGGGGTTATACTTAATCAACAATTTATTATGTAAGTTCAATCATTAATTTATTTTTCGTTATCCTGGTCTTGTTGATGTTGCTGCGGGTGTCGCTTTGGGTTGTTCATATTTTTCTTTAATAAAACTTTGAATATCGGGAGGGGTATTTAATTGCCAATCAAAATTTTGATGAACGGGTGCTTCTATCATACTAGTATTTTTAGGTGTAGTAATAAAAAAATATCGGTTGATAGCGGGAACATTTGGGGAGCGATTCAATGAAACTAAATCTTGTTGTAACAGGAGTTGATTATAATTTATTTGGACTGATGTACAAATATGGGGATGATTTTCAGGATGATTGGCGAGAAATTTAATCGTGAGGTGATTATTTTCTAATGAAAATTTTTGCTCTGTCGTTTTTGCTGCAGATAATAAATTAAATAATTTTTCTTTTGCTTTTTCTGAACCATTAGATGAGCGACTCCCATAAGAAGGTTGTCCACCAAATAAATGAATTTCTAAATCAATGTGAAGTGCGGTTGATTTATAATCTTTATCTTGAATTTCTTCCAAACATTGATTAATAAATTTTGTCATAGTATGAATTGGTGTATCACTGCTGCTTGATGAGGGTGATAATGAGTCATTGGATAGTTTATCTTCATGAGTTAGTGCGATACACAAATCAACCATTTTGCCTGTTGCTTGATCAGTAACTTTTAACAGCCCAGCTAATACGACACAAGTGGAGGCACCCGTTGTGACTAATGAGATTTTATCAAAGGCTGTCCCTAAATCGAGTTCTTCATTGAATGATAACAATCGAAAATGACTTTGACGAACGCCAATAGCACTATCACCTTCTTGTGGGGAGACAATAATCCATGGCGATATACTAGGTGTTACTTCTGTAGGAATAGATAATTGTGGTGGCTTAGTTAAAGTTATAACCGAAGGTTGGGGTAATTCTTGAGATGAAGTAGCGGATTTGCCGATTAATAAAGCTTTTTCTGCTAACGGTTTCGATTCACTTCTTTCTGGTGGTTCACCTGGGACACGTCTATCTTTAGAGATTTTTCGCATTTTTCCTGCAGGTTCACTCATTTTGTAATAACTTTATTTGATTTAAAAACGCAATATTAAAAGAATAACTAAATACAAACTATCAGAAAAATCTAACTAATTTATTAGGGGTGATTTTTAGGATGCAATTCTAAATGACTATTGGCACTCATCTTTTTATAGGGATGAGTGCCGCAGTTTGATTAGATTGAAACAAAATTGCCATGAAAGCCAAATGGAATGCGATGAGGAATTTTAATGACGGCCAGTGGCGCCTTATCAATCGCATTTGCATCTAAAATAATAACTTCGCTAATATCTTGTTGTTGACGATAAACAACTGTTAACAAATAGCCATCGCCTTCTTTACTAGATTTGGGTACAAATACGGGTTCTGAAGGGGTATCGCCATCAAAGTAATGTTCAGTTTTTTGATTGTTAATCATATCGTAACACATGATGCGATCGAACGATTTGGCTTCGTCGTCACGACCACAACAATAGATATATTGATAGGGCAAACCATTAAAACGTTCATCAAAACGTGGAAATTCACCTGTTCTATCATCAATATAATTTAAGTGATGAGTGTTATCTTTTAGATTAAATGTCCAACGGGCTAATCGCGTATCACAATCTTTTTTACTAGCGACTTTACCATGACGATCTGGCATTAAAGGGCTAACATTGGCGACAAAGGCATCCACAATGATGTGATCATTATCTTCATAGGCATTAGCGAAATGATAGACATAGCAGGGATCTGTTTCGATTCTACTGACTTCATTACCTGATTTATCGGTGATGATAAAAAAGGTATTGAGTTCGTCGCCTTCCCACATAAAAATATTTTGTCCGTTATACATTCTTTCAAAACTTAAAGTACAAGGAAAAACAGGGAAAATGACATAGTTTTCGGTGTTAACAAAATCATGCATCATGGCACAATAAGGCCAGTTAATGGCTTTTTCATCCATTTTTTTATTTTTTTGATCGAAACGATAATACATTAATTTAAGATCTTCATCGATATAACTATAAGTTAGCAATTCTTTGCGCTTAAAATCGTAACGAGGGTGTGCGGTGAGGGCTCGTGTGGCTTGTCCTTGATAAGTAAAATCACCGATAGTGTGTAAATTACTCAGTTGAATACTCACAGGGCTAGCACCTTCATTTAATGCTAATAAATTGCGATTGTAGTAAACGATATTGGTGTTGGCCGTATTAGTTGAAATCTCTGTTGATTCTTCAGCCGTTAAATCTGAATTTAACAGGGCGTGCCCCGCCTCATTTTCGGCGACAAATTTTTGTGTTCTCACCCAGCGATTATCATAACTGGCATTACCGTTTTTGATACGAATGGCATGTAACATACCATCACCTTCAAACCAATGATAATGACCTTTAGGATCAAATTGGGGATTGGGACCATTGCGTAATAACACACCATTTAAATCAGCGGGAATTTGACCTTCAACTTCAAGATGATCAAATTTATCTTCACTGCGCCATGGCGCAAAATTGCCTTGTAAAAATGGATTAGTTTCATTTGACATGGGGTTGCTCCTGTTGTAGTAGTGTGATGGCATCATCACACCAATTAATTTCTGCTACTAAACTTTTTTGACCATAAGAAAGTGAGAGTAATAGATAAGTCGGAAATCGACTATGATCTTTAATTTGCTTTTCGATGGCATCAAAAATTTTAGCGGTTTGTAATAACTCAATTTTATAGTGTTTAATTTTTTCAATATTTTCAGTGTGTGATAAATTATGGCCAAAAAATAATTGCAATAAAAATTCATTTCTAATATTAAATGTTGAAGGATCACGTTTTTGCCAATCAATTAAAATTTTCATGCCTTCATCGGTTATTTCATATATTTTTTTTTGACGTTGACCTTGTTCCTTGATTTCTTTTTGGGTGATTAAACCTTCTTGTGATAAACGCTTTAACAAGGGGTAGAGTTGGCCATCACTTTCTGACCAAAAAAATGCGGTGCTGTTTTGAATCATTTTGGAAATTTCATAGCCCGATTTCGCCGAGAAAGATAACATGCCGAGGATGGCGTATTTTGATTTGTTTTCTCGTGAATTCATCATTGCACCTAAATTTTAACTACCACCACTATACCTCTAAAAGAGGTCTCTTGTAAAGGCAAGTATTATGTGTTAATTAACATGTTTATATGAATAATAACGCTTTTAATTATGCTTTTAAGATGTTATATTCCATTTTAATTATTATTTAATTTGAATTAATTTACCTTTAGAACATATTTTGTGAGATAACTGTGGCAGCTGAGGCATTGATAACAAATTTAATTCGTCTTCTTGATACCAAGATAAATAGCCTGTGTAATGCCATCATTCATCATGAACGCTTTCAACAGTTAGAAGCAAGCTGGCGGGGGATCGCATTACTCATTGCTGCTAAAAAACATGATCAACATGTAATAATTAAATTTTTACCTTTATCTTTTGCAGCGTTCACGCGTGATCTCACTCGTGCGATGGAATTTGAACACACTCTTTTATTTAATAAAATTTACACGGCTGAAATTGATTTACCGGGTGGGCAACCTTACGGTTTGATTATTGCTGATTATTATTTTCATCATCACGTGCAACATTGCCAATTATTAAATGTGATGGCAAAAATTGCTGCGGCGAGTTTAGTGCCATTTATTAGTAGTTTACATCCTCGCTTTTTAGGTATCGATGCTTATCAAGATTTACCCGTGCCACTGAATTTAACGTCTTATATAAAGCAGGAAGAGTTTCAACCTTTTAATCGTTTGCGGTTAAAAGATGAATCTCGTTTTTTGGGATTGTGTTTACCGCGCGTATTAATTAGAGCGCCGTACGATAAAATGCAACATCCATGGTTTACGGAATTGACTCATCAACATCAAGATTATTGTTGGGGCAATCCCAGTTTCTTTTATGCCAAAATGGTGATACAAAATTATCAACAAACTAGATGGTTTGCCGATACCCAAGGTGTTCATTCACAACATTTAGAAGGCGGTATTGCCAGCGTTTTAGAACGAGATTATTTTTCATGCGATAAACTAAAAGCATGGCCCAAAATAGCAACTGAAATTTTAATCACAGATAATATGGTGCGAGAATTCAGTGAGGTGGGGTTATTACCGTTACAAGATAATCAACTCATTAATAAAATTGTCTTTCATTCAAGTCAATCGATACAAAAAGTAAAACATTATTCCAAACAAAATGCCATGGTGAATGCCAAGATATCGACTATGTTAAATTATTTATTATGCGCTTGTCGATTTGGTCATTATCTCAAAGTGATTTTACGAGATAAAGTGGGTAGTTTTGCGAATTCGAGTGCTTGTGAACAATTATTACAACAATGGTTATTACAGTATTGTGCGGCAAGTAGCGATTTAAGTATGGATCAAAGAGCGCGTTATCCCTTAAATGCAGCGAATATCAAGCTTCAAACTTTGGCGGGGGAACCTGGGAAATATTTTTGTGTCATGCATTTAAAACCACATGATCAAATCGATCAAATTGACACACATTTAAAACTTATCACCCAAGTAACGATATAGAGAATGATGATGACCACCCCTTTATTACAAAATCTTTTAGATAATGAGCTCGATAAACACAGTGATACAAGTAAAGATGAGTCTCAACATGCCAAAGAATATTATGAAAATATTCGTGAGAATTTAGAATTTATTTTAAATACGCATAGCTATTATTTTTCAAATCAAGCGCAAGGTAATTTACAACGTTCACTCGTTAATTTTGGAATTAATGATATTACTCATAGTTTTTTTGCAACGGAACGTGGTCATAATGATTTATGCCAAATTGTTCAACAAGCAATTAGCCGATTTGAACCAAGACTCAGTCAAGTTGAAGTAAGTGTGATAACGGGTGAATGGGAAAATGATAGGCGATTAAAATTACGGATTGAAGCGGCTATTCACACGCCGCAAGGTTTAGATGCGGCTATTTTTGAAACGCATGTTGATTTTAGTAAACAACAATTTCGATTTGAACAGTAGGAGCAAAAATGAGGGATGAATTTCTAACATATTATAATCAAGAGTTAGCATCACTGCGTGATAATGGCCAAGAATTTGCAAAAGCTTATCCTAAAGTGGCAGGTCGATTACGCATGGGCGCGCAAGAAGTGGATGATCCATTTGCTGCTCGAGTGATTGAAAGTACGGCTTTTTTAACGGCGCGAATTCAATATAATATTGATCACTTTACCGATTCGTTAAATCAACAAATTCTCACAACATTGTTTCCCCATTATTATTTACCCATTCCTTCTTGCTCAATATTAGAATACCAGGTTGATCCTAAATCTGACACACCGTTTAGTCTTCTTAGAGAGACTGAAATCGTCACTGAAGAAGAAAATAATCAATGCCGTTTTTCCAGTGTTTATGATGTGGATATTTGGCCTATTACGATTAGTGAAGTGAGTTATTGTCGTGAATTGCCTTCATATTTATCACAAGTGACGACTAAGGCTTCTTGCTTAAAGGTAGAATTAAAAACATTACAATCGACTAATTTGTTTTCAAGTTTGCCCATCGATTTTTTACGGTTTTACATTAATCTCACGCATGCTGAAGCTATAGATTTACATCAGCATATCATTAATCATTGTGTCGATATTATTTTGACAGATGATAAAAATAAAATTTTTCATCTATCAAAAAAACAATTGCAAACAGTCGGGTTTAACCCTGATGAATCTTTATTTCCAATGCCTACCACGAGCTATGCCGGATATCGTTTGATCACCGAGTATTTTTCACTGCCACAAAAGTTTTTATTTTTTGATCTTATTAATTTGCAAGATTGTTTATCTTCATTCAATTCTACTAATTTAACTATTCATTTCATTATTCAAAATGAAAATCCTGATCTTAATTTTTCACTCAATCACAATAGTATTAAATTAAATTGCACACCTATTATAAATTTATTCAAAATACAAGGTGAGCCAATAACTGTGACACAACATCAACATGAATATCAATTATCAGCGGATCATCAAATTGCAAAAGAGTGCATCGAAATATATCAAGTCACTGCAATGAAAGCGGTGACAAATGATAATCAATCGTTAATGTGTTTACCCTATTTTTCGGCAAATTATCATCAACAACATAACGCTCAAAAGATTTATTGGACACAAACTCGTAAACCTTGTTGGCAATTAGGACAATATAATTTGTCAGGTTATGAAGTGTTTATTTCATTTTCTGATTTAGCGCAACCTTTTCAAATTCGTGATTTAGTCATGACTCCAAGTTTATATTGTACCAATCGTGATAAACCAAAACATTTACCTTATGGCGGTGGCAAACCGACTTTTAAATTTTCACAAACGCAATATGATGGTATTTTAGGAATGAATTTATTACAGCGATTTTCAGATCCTTATTATCGTCAAATCAATAGTCAAGAAAATTTATTGGATCATATTTTTTTACAACAAATCAATATGACCGATGAGGTGACTTGTATAACCTTTTTACAAAAGTTAGTCAAACTCTATCGAGGCTTAGATACTGTTGGGGCAAATAAATTAGCGGATGCGTTTATAAAAGTTAAAACAACACCGGCCACGGTTAGACATCCTATGAGTTTGCGTCAAGGATTTTGTCAAGGACTAGATTTTAAGCTTTATATTGATGACGAAATTTGTGAACTCTATGAAATGTTATTCTTTGCAATTATTTTACAGCAATTTTGGCAGTATAGTTGTGCGGTTGAGGATGTTTTCAGGT
>CAYGUK010000145.1:5901-8434 GCA_964352985.1 uncultured Legionellales bacterium | reverse complement strand
TAACCTCGCATCTGACTCAGTCTCTGATTGAAAGTTTTGTATTTTGCCTGGGTGCATAATATTATTCTATAGTTATTTTACACGGATTTTTGTACTTTATTATTTGCGCAAAATTTATTTGATTAAGTTGTTTGGCCGTATGGAGTTCAATGGTTGAAGTATAAAATGATTAAAAATCATAAGGTTATGACAACAGTTAATTAATGAATATCAATTTGCTTTAGTGTGAAATTATTTAACTATATGATTTTATTAAATATTTTTATCTTGATTTATATTTGAAATGTAAAATTCGCGATAATACTTGAACTCTTGACATCAAACCCCATATGACTATCATTAGCACTCTCATGATGAGAGTGCTAAAACTGACATCAAACCCTTACAAAACTGGAGAAAAGGTTAATGAGTAAGATCAAAATTCGTCCTTTACATGACCGTGTTATCGTTCGTCGTGTTGAAGAAGAGAAAAAAACCAAAGGTGGAATCGTTATTCCAGATACTGCTAGTGAAAAACCAGTACGTGGTGAAGTCCTTGCAGTAGGTCCTGGCAAAATTTTAGATAACGGCGATGTTCGCGCTGTCGATGTTAAAGTCGGTGACGTGGTTTTATTTGGTAAATATGCTGGTACTGAAGTTAAGCTTGATGGCGAAGAATTAGTCGTCATGCGTGAAGAAGATATCATGGGTGTTATTACTAAATAATAACTCGATATCCTGAATACTTATTTTAAGAGGAATTACTATGTCTGCTAAAGAAGTACAATTTTCTGAAATCGCTCGTAACAAATTAGTTGCTGGCGTAAACGTTTTAGCAAATGCTGTGAAAGTAACATTAGGACCACGTGGCCGTAATGTTGTATTAGAAAAATCATTTGGCGCACCGACTATTACTAAAGATGGTGTTTCTGTTGCTAAAGAAATCGAATTAAGCGACAAATTCGAAAACATGGGCGCTCAAATGGTCAAAGAAGTTGCTTCACAAACTTCTGATATCGCTGGTGATGGTACAACAACTGCAACAGTTATTGCTCAAAGCATGTTGCTTGAAGGTGTTAAAGCTGTTGCTGCTGGTATGAACCCAATGGATCTAAAACGTGGTATCGACAAAGCAGTAGCGAAAGTTGTTGCTGAATTGAAAAAATTATCTAAACCTTGCAAAGACTCAAAAGCTATTGCTCAAGTGGGTACTATTTCTGCTAATTCTGATGATGCAGTGGGTAACATTATTGCTGAAGCAATGGAAAAAGTTGGTAAAGAAGGTGTTATTACTGTTGAAGACGGTAATTCATTAGAAAATGAATTAGACGTTGTCGAAGGTATGCAATTTGATCGTGGTTATATTTCACCATACTTTGTTAATAACCAACAAAACATGTCTGTTGAATTAGAAAATCCACACATTTTATTAGTAGACAAGAAAATCTCTAATATTCGTGATTTACTTCCGGTTCTTGAAGGCGTTGCAAAAGCAGGTCGTTCTTTATTAATTATTGCTGAAGATGTTGAAGGTGAAGCACTTGCAACATTAGTAGTAAATAACATCCGTGGCACAGTTAAAGTTTGTGCGGTTAAAGCGCCTGGCTTTGGTGATCGTCGTAAAGCAATGTTACAAGATATTGCTATTTTAACTGGTGGTACAGTGATTGCTGAAGAAGTTGGTCTTTCATTAGAATCTGCGACTGTTGAAGATCTTGGTACAGCTAAACGCATTGTTGTCACTAAAGAAAATACAACAATTATTGATGGTTCTGGCAAGAGCAAAGAAATCGAAGCTCGTTGCAAAGAAATCAAACGTCTTGTTGATGATAGTACTTCAGACTACGATCGTGAAAAATTACAAGAACGTTTAGCAAAACTTTCTGGTGGTGTAGCCGTTATTAAAGTTGGCGCTGCTACTGAAGTTGAAATGAAAGAAAAGAAAGCACGCGTTGAAGATGCGCTTCACGCTACACGTGCTGCTGTTGAAGAAGGCGTAGTACCTGGTGGTGGTGTTGCCTTAATTCGTGCGCTTAAAGCATTAAAGAACATCGAAGAAGAAGTTGAAAATGATGATCAACACATCGGTGCTAAAATTGTAATGCGTGCAATTGAACAACCTCTTCGTCAAATCGTTGCTAATGCAGGTGAAGAATCTTCAGTTGTTTTAGATAGAGTTGTAAACGGCAAAGGTAACTATGGTTACAATGCTGCTACTCACGAATACGGCGATATGATTGAAATGGGTATTTTAGATCCAACTAAAGTAACTCGTACTGCACTTCAAAATGCTGCTTCAATTGCTGGTCTAATGATCACAACTGAATGCATGGTTGCAGAACTTCCTAAGAAAGATGATGCAGCACATGGTGGCATGCCAGCTGGTGGCATGGGCGGCATGGGCGGTATGGATGGTATGATGTAATATCTGCGTATTCCAAAATGCTTAAAGCAAAAAAAACCCCACGTTAAGTGGGGTTTTTTTTGCTTTAAATAAGTTATAATTTTTTCTAATTAATGGTGAGAAAGAAGTGAGTTAATGAATAACACAAAG
>CAYGUK010000145.1:0-5891 GCA_964352985.1 uncultured Legionellales bacterium | reverse complement strand
GCTTTAGCCAATGCAATAGGATTATATTGGGGGATCGGCATATTCTTAACGGGGTTAATCAGTTTTTTTTCTGGTGGTAAATGGTCATCCACGTTTATCAATTTTTTTTCTAACCTTTATCCCAATTATAGTGCGACGATTATTGGCAGTTTTTATGGTTTAGTTTGGGCCATGTTGAATGGCTTTATTGCCGGTTTAATCATGACATGCGCTTATGATTTTTATATTCACATCACGAGAGGGAGTAAAGAATTGAACGATAAAAAAGCCAAACTTAGTGTCATGGCACTTGGTTTTGGTATTGGAATCACATGGGGATTAGCCATCCTAATAGTGGGAATTTTAGCAACGACTATCAATTGTGGTCAGCAATTTATAGCAATCTTTGCTTCAATCTATCCGGGATTTAAAGCAACAATTGAGGGTTCTTTGCTGGGAGGTTTTTGGGGATTTATTGATGGATTTATCGGAGGCTTTTTGATTGCGTGTTTTTATAACGTATATCTATGTTGTTGTCATTCGAAATGTAAAAAACAGAAATCAGAATAAAAAAAAACCCAACCTATGTTGGGTTTTTTTTAGAAAATTGTGATTATGCAATTTTTTTGAAGACGTTAATGGTACAAGGACCCCAACTCATTTCTAATAATTCAGAAAATAGGTGGTCGTAATGTGAATCTGGAAGACTTTTAGTGCAAAGCATGACACGAGCGCCTACTTCTAGTTGGGAAGTGAGTTTTTCAACAGTTCTTTCCCAAATTTCTCCAATAAAGCAAGTTGCATTTACATAAACGATATTGGCATCACTTACATCAAAATTAAATAAATCATCATTTTTAAAGCCAACTTCAACACGAGAATCTGCAAATTCGCGTTTGTAATCTTCTTGTTGTTTGAGTTTATTTAGTTGATCAACACTTAATTGATATAGAGGTTGTAAATATTCTACCCCATAACATTTGCTGAAGTCATAGAGTAAAGAAGCAAGTAATACGGCTTTACCCGAACCAGAACCTAGATCATAAAAAACATTGCCTGGTTTAGGTTTTGCGATTTCTAACATTTTAGAAAAAGTGGTGTAGTTGATTTCACCATAAACAAAGCAATCTTGTTCGATCTCAAGTCGCTTACGTTCATCAAGAGAAACGCGTCTCGCATCGATATCTGAGTAAATTGTGCCTAGTAGTTTAACGGCGGTGACATAGTGTGGTTGTTTTTGTATTTCTGTCATTTAAGTAAAATCTCTTTGGGTAAATTTAGTATTCCTATTGTAAGAACCTCGAGACATTTTTGCAATATGAACGGTCAATTTTTGCTAGAATAGTTTGATTTATTTTATAAATTATCAGCGTTTTTTGAGGATATTAAATAAATATGGAGAATAAATCATTGAATGTATGGATGGCAATAGCATCACTATTTGGTTTTTTGTCAGTGATTGCTGGTGCATTGGGAGATCATCTACTTAAATTAAATCATGTAAGTGAGTATTTTCAAGCATATATGATAGCTAATCGTTACTTAATGTGGAGCGCATTAATTTTGTTAATATTAGGGATTTACCGTGAAAGATGCGATAATGTAATGATATTAAATAACATTTTATTATTGTTTCTTGCCGCAACGGTTTTATTTTGTGGTGGGATATTTTTCTGGGTATTAACAAAAGTGACATTGTTTAAGTTTTGTATCCCTATCGGGGGGGCATTATTTATGATTGCATGGCTATTTTTTTTAATTACTATAATTTTAAAAAAGCTAAACTAAGTATTACATCTTTGATAAGGGTTGAAAATGAAAGTAGGGAATTACATTTTACAATTGCTAGTTAAACATGGAATCAAGCGTATTTATGGATATCCTGGTGGTACGATATTACCTTTTATTCAAGCTATAAAATCTTGTGATGAAATTGAATGGATACTAATGCGTTCAGAGCAAAGCGCTGCGTTTGCGGCGAGCGCAGAAGCAAAATTAACTCATAAAGTAACGTGTTGTATATCAACATCAGGACCGGGAGCAATAAACTTATTAACTGGTTTAGTTGATGCTGATACAGATCAAGTGCCAGTTCTTGCTATAACAGGTTTAACCAGTATTGAAAGGCAAGAGCAAGATGTTTTCCAAGATTTTTCACACAAAAATTTATTTAGCAACATTTTACCATATTCTGTTGAATGTAAAAATTATAATAACGTACCAAATTTATTTTATGCCGCAATTTGTTTTGCGATAAAAACAAGAAGAGTGGCGCATATCTCTTTACCAGTAAATATGTTTGAGGATGATATATCATTAAATGAATTTCCAATTAGCCAATGGCAAGCTAATTATTTTAATTTTGTACAAGCTCCTCAAAGTGCTATTGATAAATTTTGTGAAAAAATTTCAGTTTTTAAACATCCAGTTATTGCAGTCGGTGCTTTAATTAGTGAGCAATGTAACGCGATAGAAAGCTTTGCAAAACATTTTTCACTACCCATTTTAACGAGTTATGGTGGTAAAGGGCTAGTTAGAGAAGATCATCCTTGTTATGCTGGTACAATTGGTGTCTATGGAGGAAATACACAACTTTTAGCACAGAAAATTTTAAACCGATCAGATTTAGTGATTTGTTTAGGTGTAGAAACAATTAACGTATTTGTTACTAATAACAAAGGTAAGCAAGTTAGACAATTTGCATTATGTGGACAAGATCTTACTTTACAAAATTTCCAATATCATTCAGCCGCGGTATTATTAAGTAATATTAGTGATGCGTTGATGATGATTGAACAAACATTGAATCCGCCCCATACCTGGGTAGAAAATTTAAAACACCTATCAGCGAGAAATTCAATTAATAAAAATACCTGTATACAAGCGACATTCATGACAAAACTAAGTGAAAAACTGAACGAAAATCATATTATTGCGTTAGATACAGGTGATCACGCTATTTGGGCTATCAATGAATTGTTTTTAACAAAACATCAGCGGGTTATATTAAGTAATCGTTTCGGCGCAATGGGGTTTGCGATTCCAGCGGCTATTGCTTGTAGTCTAACTGAGCCAGATAAAAAAATAATTTGTATTTGCGGTGATGGCGGTGCTCAATTTTCTTTAGCGGAACTAAAAAATGCTGATACTTTACAAAATAATATTATATTTGTTATTTACAATAACCAGGCATTAGGTCGAATTGTGTCAGAACAAAATTCAACTTTTGGTGCGCTGTTAGATAATCCAGATTTTCATGCCATTGCAACAGCCTGTGGATTACAGGGTTATACAATATCGGATCCAAATGACATTGATAAAGTTTTAAATCAAGCGTTGAATGATACAAAATCTTGTTTGATTAATTTAATGTGTGATAAAGATGTGTTTGCACCTTTTTTTCGTTAGTCACTAATTTTGATTAAGCCGTAATTAAACTATAGCCTTTAGAAGCTTTACTCTCTGTCATGTGTTCTAATTTCACAAATTGTTCAAGCTTCTGGTGTAACTGGAATAAATCTTCTTTCTCACCTTTTAAAATTTCCAGTTCTACTTCTAAAATATCAGTTGATTTTCCATCATGAGTTTTTACTTTTCCTTGATCGAGAGAGACAATGATAGATGAGTGAGTGTTAGTAATTATCCAGTTTTCACGCAAAAACTCAGTGTAAAATAGACAAGTTATTTGTTCAGAAACTTGCGTGTTGAGTAATTGTTGGCGAATATCAAGATCAGGAAATACATGATAATCGGGTTCTAATTTTTGTAATTTGGTTTCCCATTCTTTTCTTTCGCAAAGACCTTCAAAATTTTGATTGGTTGATTTAATGGTTTGTAATATATCTATATTATTTAATACGCGTAAACGCAAAGCATATCCCTGACACTTAAGAAAAAAATCGGGGGTATCATAATAGCGAGTTACTAATTGTTGAACTTCATGTTGTGAAGTACTTTGTAAAAAAGGAATCGCTTGAAATGTAGACACATCACTGGATTGAATCGCAAGTTTTAACTCGACTTCTATGTGCATGGAGTTTAATCATCATTAAAAAAGAGTTTATTTTACTCGATGTAATATCAGTGTCAAAATGTAAATAGTAGATTGGTATAATTTAGGGTTTAAGTTTATTTTTTTTACGTAATGATATTTACTAAAATGACGTTTAATTCGTAATTTAATATACTTATTTTACAGGATACATAGTATATTATCCTAATTTCAATTGCTATAATACCGCCATCTAAATCCGTATTAACAAGGATGCAACTAATGAAGTCACCTATTTTCAGTATGTTTGGCCGGTCACCAATCAAACCACTACAAAAACATATGAAGAAATCTTATGCTTGCGCTAAGGAATTAATTCCCTTTATTCAAGTTGTTTTTACCAAGGACTGGGAAAAAGCTGAAAGAATGCGTGAACAAATTGCAAGCATGGAAAAAGAAGCGGATGAAATGAAAAAAGATATTCGACTTCATTTGCCAAAAGGTTTATTTTTACCAGTGCCTCGTACTGATTTATTAGAAATTTTAACTATGCAAGATCGTATTGCGAATCGTGCAAAAGACATAGCCGGATTGATAGTCGGTAGGCAAATGTCTTTTCCTGAAATTATCAAAGAAAAATATGAAGCACTTTTACAACGTTGTATCGATGCTGCAGGACAAGCCCACAAAGCGATTAATGAGTTAGATGAATTATTAGAAACAGGATTTAGAGGTAATGAAGTCGATTTAGTAGAAGAAATGATTGTAGAACTCGATCGTATTGAGCATGATACTGATGAAATACAAATAGATATTCGACGTTTAATATTTAAACTAGAAAATACCTTACAGCCTGTTGAAGTTGTATTTTTATATAAAATAATAGAGTGGACTGGTGATTTAGCAGATCGCGCAGAAAATGTTGGTGGACAGTTATTACTTTTACTCGCACGATAAAGTTAAATTTCTTTTTGAGTTAGGAAGATTATGGATTCATATTTGTTATATATTATTTTTGCATGTGTTTTAGGCTTAATCATGACATGGGGTGTGGGGGCGAATGATTTAGCTAATATCATGAGTACCACCATGGGATCAAAAGCAATAAGCGTGCGTTCAGCATTGTTAATTGCTGTTATTTTTGAATTTGCTGGTGCATTTTTTGGTGGGGGTGGTGTCACAAATACAATCCGTACTGGAATCATTAATTTAAATAGTCATGTTTTATTAATGCATCCCGAATATTTTATTTATGGCATGCTCAGTGTGTTAATGGCTGGCGCTGTGTGGATGCTATTTGCTAGTTATTATGGTTTGCCCGTTTCTATTACTAACGCAATCGTCGGTTCATTGGTTGGATTTGCTGCGATTGTGTTAGGTGTTCATTCAGTGCATTGGCAAAAAGTTGGTTTCATTGCAATTAGCTGGGTGAGTTCGCCTTTGATTGCCGGCATTTTTTCATATTTTATTTTTCGATCGATTCAACGCTTAATTTTTGTTAGAAAAAGGCCAGCAAAACAAGTGATAATTGTTATTCCCTATTATTTATTTTTTGTGGGCGTGGTGTTGTCGGTTATGACTGTAGTGAAAGGGTTGCAACATTTTGGCATAGAAGTGACTTTATTCAGTGAAGTAATTATTGCATTTGTATCGGGTTGTTTGGTGACGTTAATCGGCATGTTTTTTATTAAACGCATTAAAGTCGATACTATCTCAACAAAATATCGTCCTCAGTTTATTTATATAGAAAAAATATTTAGTATTTTAATGGCGTTTACAGCATGTGCGATGGTCTTTGCTCATGGCTCAAATGATGTTGCGATTGCGATGGGGCCTGTTGTTGCAGTGGTAACAACTGTTTCTAAAGGAACAGCTTTAGAAATTACACCCAAAATTCAGGGATCGATAATTCTAGTAGGAT
>CAYGUK010000144.1:0-8469 GCA_964352985.1 uncultured Legionellales bacterium | reverse complement strand
TCGCACCACTGCCTGATCCGTTTAAACCCGAACCTTGACCATTCGCACCGTTGCCTGATCCATCTAAACCCGAACCTTGACCATTCGTGCCAGAAGAATTATTGCCTAACCCTTGAGAACCATTCTGATCTGAGCCTTGATCATTATTAGCAAAATCAGTTCCCGCAGTTAAAGCAGTTGGGGGTAAGTAACTTGACTGTAATATAGTGGGTATTGCACTACCTCCAGTTTTTTCAGCTTGCTCAGCTTGTTGTTGATTTTGATAGGTTTGAAGTTGCACATAGTTAGGTGACGTTGTTTGACCACCTGGTATAGATTGGATACGCCCTGTTACATTTGATAATCTGGCACCACCACTCGGTCCCTCGATTCTCTTAGTAAAGGTTATGATCGCAACTACAATAGCAAAAATAAAAATAGCCAAAGTAAAAATTATGATCACACGTGTGCGAGTGTTTTTAAAAAGGCTAGCAATGTTATTTAATCGTGTCCCCATAGTGGTTAAAACCCCGAAATTTTCAGCGGAATAGTTTTTCCATGACCAGTTAATAAAACATATGGTGTGCGCTCTAGTTCATAGGCATTTGTACCATCAGCACTAGTCATTGTCGCCAACCATCCAGGAGATAAAACTTTAAAGCGTGTCCTTAAATATAATTTCTTTTTGACCAACCACGCTTGACAATCTGCCCCCCCTACATCAAGAACTTTACTACCTATTGGGGCCACACCGTTTAATATGTTCAATAAAATTGGATTAGCAGCATCAGGTAAACCATCACCTGTTGGTAATGCTTTAGCATCTGGTCCAAGTCCAGGTACTCTTAAATCAACACGATAATCAACTGCTCGTTGATCTGGTATAAGAGTTAACATAATAGGTGTTTGTTCGTTACGTAATTTAACCATTAAATTAGCTACTGTTGCGACGGTTAGTGCTTGAATCATCATCATATTATTCGTTTTATTCCAACTGATATTAAAAGCCTTAGGATTTCCCAAATCGTAAGCTTCAATTGGCCATGGCGCACCCGTTGAATCAACAAATACAAGTGTGGAAACAAAACCTGCATATAATCTTATAACAGGTGGCGTGCTTCCAGGAGACAGATTAACAATTAGATTACGAGATACTGGCTTAGGTGGTACGCCAGGGATTGTTGCAGCTGCCCGTTGTGTCGCATTAAATAAACTATGTAACCGAACAATTTCAGTCGGTGTCATTGGTAATGATGAACTCACTAAATTACTAAAAGCTTGTTCACGTAATGAAACTTTAGGTTTCCCTTTTTGATTTTGTCCTTTAGGTAATTGCGATTGCAAATTATGCAAACCACTTAAGGAATTGCCACTGGTTTCTCCGTTTAAAACTTTTTCTCTCTCTTGTAATTGTTTTCGCAATCCAGGACTCATAATGGTTTGATCATTTGTAAAATTAGAATTTCCAGCATCATTCCCACCACCGGTAGGCCCTCCTGCCCAAGGTTCTTCTGCATATGTAGTAAAACAAATTGCCATAAAGCAGATTGCAATTGTAGTTAATATCGTCTTTAGGTTTTTCATAAACACTACCCAGCTCCAAGCCTTTGTGCGGCAATAAATTGCGCAATTGCAATCCCTTTAGGATTATCCAACGGCGACACTCGTGTAATAAGTAATGTGATATTTAATGCTTGTTGTAAAGTTTGACTGGCACTATTCAATGACACCAACATTGGCATTTCAACTTTCCAGGAATAACGTCCATTTAGTAAACCTTGGTGTAATATTACAGGAGCACCAGTTGCTACTGAGCTCATAATAAGCTTCCGGTCTTTGATAGCATCTAAGTTATTAGAGGCTTTTAATTGTGTTACAAATTGCGTCCATCCTTGAGGCGTGAAAAAATTAGATGCATCTTCTAAAGCTTTGCGATAATCAACCCAATTGAAAGTATAAGCAGCTACTGCTGCTTCATTCGCCCATTGTTTAATAGTTCTGTTTGATTGATTAGGCCTTGATAAAGGAATAAGAGGAATTAGGGCACCATTAGGTCTTGTCGCAAAATATTTCGGTTGAGGTTGATGACTTATCATATAAAAAATAATTCCCATCAGGACAACAATGATAATAAAACTTAATAACAAGGCGAACATAACACGTTTATAGTTATCGCGATAAAACTTATTACGCAAACGTACTATTTCAACCGCGTCATCGGTCATGTCCAATACCTCATTTTACAATTTTCTAAATAACAATTATTCGGAGTAATACACGGGCAGAGTTCGATAACTCGCCCCGTAGAAGTTGTTGCATAAAACATTCTCTCTGGCGTCGACTTATATAAATAAAAAACAATTAAACACAAAATGATAATTATCCCTTGAGCTAAAATAAGTGCAACCACAGCCCGCCGATAATTATTTCGGTAGAATTTTGGATTACTTTTAATAACTTCCTGAGTATCAAATGACATTTAAATTTTTTTCTCCAATCTAACCCGTTCCAGTACTTAATACACAACACTTGGGTAACAATCTCAGTGTTATTTCTATTCTTCTATTTTGAGCTCGCCCATACGCAGACCAGTTATTAGAAATAGGATGACCACTTCCATACCCTTTTGCAAATATAATTCTCGTATCAATACCTCTAGCCCATAAATAATCGACTACGTTTTGAGCTTGCTGCTGTGTTAACGCTAATGCCCTTTGCGGTGAACAAGTTGTATCTGAATACGCAGCTACTTTTACAGTTACTTTTTCATATCCTCGCAATAATCCAGCAATATCATTCAAAGTGGTATCTGACATTTGAATACGATTCGGTGAGTCAGGTTGGAAAAATTTATCTGCTGGTAAAATTAATAATACATTATCACCAACTGTCACAACTTTCACACCTTGATCTTCAATACGCTGAACCAGTGTTTGATTTTGTTGCAAAAAATGCCCCACTGTCACACCAATCATCCCACCCAGAATTCCACCTAATCCAGCACCTAATCCGCCTCCAGCATAAGCACCTATCGCCGCCCCTCCGGCAGCACCTACGATACCCAGCTGTCCCGTTTTAGTTATATATGGATTCGGTGTATAAAATCGTCGTGTTGTACTACATCCTTCAATGTTAAAAACAAATAAGAAAAACAAAATTATCAATATGAACTTTTTCATGATCCATAAATGCCATTCAATTTGTTTCAGAGATTTACCCATCATGTAGTCATCATCACAATTGCTAAAATTTAATTATTTGATTATCACTTGAAAGTAATAACCAATCAAATAATATACTTAAAAAATAGTAATTTACTTGTAAAAGCTGAATCCCAGTTCTTACAATCGTACCACTTTCATGATAAAATGAGTATATCATGTCAACAAATTCTAAAATTCCTAACAAAAAAATTCGTCGCATTAGTCCATTGATGTCGATGACTATTCCAAGATGCGATCATATTGCGGAGTTGATTTTTCAAGTTGCTAAAAAATTTGGTGGCGCTGTTTTGTTACCCAGAAATATGATCAATTATTATCTTTTTAATACTCCAACATCGATAGCACAGATATTAAATGATAAACATAATCAATTCACCAAAGAAGGCACTTACTACGATCGATTGAAATATGCCTTGCGTGATGGTTTACTTACTAATTCAGGTCAATCATGGCGTTCGCAGCGAAAACAATTACAACCCTATTTTCACTATCAGCAAACATTAAATTATGGCCCAGATATTTTAATCGAATTAGAAAAAACAGTTGCCGATTTTACAAAACTTGCTAATCAAGGTAATTACTTTGACATTCACCAAGAAATGCTTAATTTAACACTGGGTACGGCATGTCGTATCCTTTTTAATTATGAAATGACGCCCGAAGAAAAAAAAACATTCATCTACGCAATTCATGTCGGTAATCGATTTGTCGGTAATGCCCATATTTTATTTCCCAAATGGTTCCCGTCACCGGCAAGTAAACGATTTCACCAAGCAATGGACATTGGTTTAAAAATTACAAATAATTTGATTACTCATTGCCAAAATCATTTACAACAAGATAGCCTAATTAATTTAATTTTTAATGCGGTTAATCCCGATAATCAAACCCCAATTAGCAAAGAAATGATTCTTGATGAAGTATTTACATTCATTGTGACTGGGCATGAAACGTTAGGACTTGCATTATCTTGGACATGGTTAACCCTCTCACAAAATCCTCATGTTAAAGAAAAATTTCATGCCGAATTAAAATCCGTTTTAAACAATCGTTTACCAACAATAGAAGACTGTAAAGAGTTAAATTATACAAAAGCTATTTTTCAAGAGGCGATGAGACTTTATCCTCCTATCTGGTGTAATTTTCGTCGCATTACTACTGATGGCGTTGTGGATGGTTATACTTTAAAAGAAAATTCAAAAATTATGTTAAGCCAATATGCCATGAATCGTCTTGAATATTATTGGGACGATGCAGAACAATTTATTCCAGAACGTTTTTTAGGAGAAAAAGGAAAAAATATCAATAAACATATTTATTTTCCTTTTGGTGGAGGACAACGAATATGTGTTGCTAGTCATTTTGCTACAATACAAGCACAAATGATACTTGCAACTTTGGGACAACATTTTGACTTACAGCACGATCAAAATCAAAAAATTAAGCTAGCTTGTTTATTTACTCTCAAACCAAAATACGGCATTCGTATAAAAGCGGTAAGGCGAAAAAAATAATCCTTTATTACTCGGGGGGATCTTTTTTCTTTTCTTCATCAATTTTATCTGATTCTTTAAAGGGGGATTCTGGAGTATCTAAATTTTTATCCAAATCATCAAATAATGGATCCGCAAAATCATCAAAACTTAAATCGGTTGAATTTTCATGAGGCTTATGTTTATCAAAGTTCAAGTCATCCAATTCCGAAATTGACGAAGTTGATTTTTCATCAAAATCAGGTAATGCAAAATCTGATGGACTATCGAAAGATGACATAGGATCTAACGGAGGAAGATCAATATCATCAAAATTTGGAATTCCGCCCATATTACTACCGCCTTTAGATTCACGTTGCTCTCTAATGTGATTAGAAATATCTTGAACGGCTTCAGCAATTTCAGGACCTGTTGGCATGTTTTCAATTTCTGGCGGATAATATGTAGCGGTTTGCATATCTTTTATAATTTCTTCAGCAATATTTGTTGCATGCTTCACCGATTTACCAGTTAAACGTTCTACAAATTCTACTTGTTCTCGAGTCTGCAATTTATTCACTAATGCCGCACTAAAATTTTCCCAGTCATCAGTTAAGATTTCTTGCTGTTGACGACGGCCCAATCGAAATTTAGTAAATAAATTGAGTTGTTCATCGGCAATTTCTTCTTTCTCTTCAGGAAATTCTTCCTCAATGGAGTGGTTGTGGAAAGCAATTAACGCATTTACACCTCTTTCTATCCCACCCACTTCAGTATTTTCTAGTAATTTTGATGATATGAGAGTTACTTCAGCATTTTCGACAGAATTTGGTACAAAAGAATCAAATTTATCAACTGCATCATTGAATCGATTTATTCTCTTTTCTAGATCTACTAATTTTTTTGCATCAGGTGGCTCAACTTTTAAAAATTGATTTAACCTCATTCTTTTTACTGATTTTGGATTAGCATAAAAAGATCTAGCTCGCACAATTTTAGATTTAAAAAAGACATGTGCTTCACCCTCACGTTGATCTTTTAAATCAAGTAAATCAATTCTTGCTCGTTTTTCAAAAGATGAACTACGGGTGTCCATGTAAGTATTGGTTACACTATCTGCTTTAGTTTGAAATGAATCAACTTTTGTAACATAAGCTTCACCGGCTGTTTTAGAAAAGAAATCCCATGTTTCGACAGGATCTTCTAGTTTCATCGCTACTTTAATATTAGTATTGGCACCAATAGATGCGGCTTCTTCTTTTGAAGCTTTTTGGAAAGCAGGTAAATCTTGCCCAGCAAAAATAGTAGAAAATCCAAGTGAACGTGCCTGCGCTGGTACAACAGCAAACCCTGGCACAGCGTAATAACCATACTCATCTAAAATACAAAGAAAAGGTGTGGGCGCATTAGTTGGTTTGCGTTCAATAACATCTTTGAACTCACCTTCAACCTCATCACCTAAACCAGCTGCCATCATCGCTTTTAATGTGGCGATGATTACTTTTCCTAAGTTAGATAATTCATCAGGTGATTTTTCCATTGCAGGTAATAACACGACTAAAATACGGCGATTTAAGACCACGTCTTTCATATCGACTTCAGCCAAATTAGTTCTTAAAATATGGCCATAAGTATCAGCTAAAGATGTAAACACCCGGGTTAATTGCATGGTAATAAAACCATGTTGCTCTAATACTTGAGGAGACTGTTTACCTTTTTTATTTTTATCATAACCCGGCAAGTTAATAACATAGTTGGTGATTGGCTCTAATACTTCTGGTGGTAAACCATCCATACTCACAGGTTCAAGGCCTCCATCACGAGGAAAAACTTTATCCATTACAATTTGTTCAACTCGATCAAGAGTAAAATAATTCCGCACAGCATTTGCATCAAGCAAGATTGCACCAGAATCACGCATGGCAACTAAAACTTTCATGAGTGCTTCGACGAATGAAATCGCACGGCCTTTCCACATATCACCATCAGGGGTTTGTGCAGAAGAATCCATCAAACTTACTACCAACTGAGATAACATCGAAGATGAGCCACTTGAAAAAGGATTCATTGTATTTGATAAACGTTTTTCTTGGGGTCCAATAATATCTCTTGCCCCCGTCATAAAATTTACCAATAACATATCGTCTTCACGGCCCATTGATCTGGCCATCGAGAAAATTTTGGCAAATAATGAGTTATCACCTTTACCATCAACATAAATAAAACCACTGCCTTGAACTAAAGCATTATAGGAAAGCGAAACTAACGTTTCAGTTTTACCAGAACCTGTAGAACCAAAAATTAACATGTGGGTACGCATATCCTCATTGTTAAACCACAATTCGGAGTTGGTGGATTTTTCATTGCCAAAAAACAAAATTCCTCTCGATTTACGCGCTTTATTTGAACCTGGTGCTATATCGTTATGATCCATTCGACCTGAGTGCATTGGCATGCGAAACGGCAACATCGTTTTACGAGTCATACTATATAAAAAAGTACCGATACCAAAAATTAGAAATAGATCTGCCCAACCGGGTAAAACCCACACACCGACCGCAGAGCACATTAGCATAATGCCAACATTTTGAGGGTTTTTAAAGAAGTCACCAAATTTTTGGCCAAGCGTACGGGTATCGCGTATTAACAGTCGCGGATCTAATTCTTGTTGTTCATCTAAACCACGTAACATATTGCCTTACTCTTTATCTTCATCTGGAATGTAGATAACACTTTTAATGGCGATGTCCATTGCTTTTACTGCTTCATCGACCATAGGTACCATCAGCTTATGACCAATCTCTTTTTCTGCTAACCAATGCGCAAATGGTCCAGCTACTTCAGCTATGGCAGTCTGTCTTCCTACCATGTTCAACATATACCATAAAGATCTATCAATAGGTTTTAACCAAAGAAAATCTGCTGATGCTAAAACACCATCTGTTCTAGCAAACTCCAACATACTTGCCATAATTGATAACATATAAGCATGGCGTTTAATTACTAACTTAACACCCTTACTCTCTATATGTTTATGAATTAATTTATCTGTACCCGAATAATTTAAATTCCCAGACGATGTCGATTCAGAAATTTGTGCCAATAATTTTCTCGCACTCGCATCATCACCGTTACCTTTTGCTGCAAATACTGCAAACAATGCTTTTGCGTGAATTGGGAGTTTATCGACACTTTGAAACGTTTTGCCTATTTGAAGTGCGAAGACGCGATGCGCAGCACCGCGGACTAAAGATACTGTTGGACGATTTTGCTTAAGTAACATCCCATCTGTCATTGGTTTACGTTCTTCTTTTAATAGCTCCATCTTTTTTGCAAACTGCATTGGAGTTAACGCCATTGCCCAGGGGCCCTTATCAATATCTGTTTTTACTAAATCCAGGCTAAGAACCGGTGTAATTTGAGGCCAATTTTTAACTTCAGTTTGTGCTAATTTCTTCATGTTAAACACACGCTTAAAACGAAAGCTTGCTGAACGTGTTAAGGCATAAAATCCTAGTATAAACAAAATTGGAGCTATAACCCAACGAATGGCTTCCCCAACTTTCGTACTAATATTCGTTAAATTAGCAATTGAAATCTTTTCAACATTTTCATTAAGAACATGAATATTTTCTCGCACAGGATCTAAAACACTAGTAAAAAAACTGACTAAATAAATTTCAGCTAGTTTGACATGAAAATAACCAAATATTATTTGTCGATAAAAAAAATGCCAAATTATCCCCATCACAATAAATGTAAAAATTGTGATCCAAAGCGGTGCTAAGGCAGGA
>CAYGUK010000143.1:0-8711 GCA_964352985.1 uncultured Legionellales bacterium | reverse complement strand
CCTTAAGAATCCCCATCGCGTAAGGAAAGTCTGTTCTTTTCAGCGTTTCTACGTTGTTGCTTAAATTTGGTGAATAGTTACGTTATTTTAATCAACACGCATGGCTTATTTTAATATGGTATATTTATAATTTTTTTAGGGTCCAGTGTTTGGGACGAAATTGTAAAAAATCCAATTTCGTTAAGCGCAATAGCACTTTGTAATCCACACAAAATGATGTCAGTTGAAGTATCAACAACTTCACCTAGCGCTAGTAGCGTTATATTAAAATCAAGCAAAAAAGTTGAATTTAAATAGGCAATCTTGCGCTTACCCACTAGCACAAAGTACCTAACATAGTGTAAGATTGCCGCTTTTAACTAGAAAAACTTTATTATGTCAAACAATCAATTACGCAATATTGCCATCATCGCCCACGTTGACCACGGCAAAACCACCCTCGTCGATCAAATGCTTAGACAATCAGGCACACTCGATGAAAGGCAACAATTACCTAAGCGCGCCATGGATTCGAATGAATTAGAAAAAGAACGCGGGATAACCATTTTATCTAAAAATACGGCTATTTCATGGCAAGATTATCGTATCAATATCGTTGATACACCTGGCCATGCTGACTTCGGTGGTGAAGTAGAACGAATTCTATCAATGGTTGATAGTGTGTTATTACTCGTTGATGCCGTTGAAGGTCCCATGCCTCAAACCCGTTTTGTAACTCAAAAAGCCTTCGCACAAGGGTTAAAACCGATTGTTGTCATCAATAAAATTGATAGACCGCAAGCGCGTCCAGATTGGGTTATCGATCAAGTTTTTGATTTATTCGTTCATTTAAATGCAAGCGACGAACAATTAGATTTTCCCATTGTTTATGCCTCAGCTCTAAATGGCTTTGCGAAACTGGAAATAGAAGATAGTAACGATAATATGAATCCTTTATTTTCAACAATTATTGATCGTGTTTCACCACCTGAAGTAGATGTGGAAAAACCATTACAAATGCAAATATCCAGTTTAGACTATTCAGAATACGTTGGTGCAATTGGTATTGGTCGAATCACCCGCGGTAAAATTGCACCAAACCAAGCTGTATCAGTTATAGATCGCCATGGCAAAACGCGACAAGGAAAAATATTACAAGTCTTAGGTTATTTAGGTTTAGATCGTTTCCAAGTTGATCAAGCATTAGCCGGTGACATTGTGGCAATTTGTGGAATCGATAATATTAAAATTTCCGATACAATTTGTGATCAGCGTCATGTTGAAGCATTACCACCGTTAACTGTCGATGAACCCACTGTCACCATGACATTTCAAGTCAATAAATCACCCTTTGCAGGACTCGATGGTAAATTTATTACTTCACGTCAAATTGGCGAACGCTTAAATCAAGAATTAATTCATAATGTCGCACTCCGTGTAAAGCCCACAGATGATCCCGATAAATTCCAAGTATCCGGTCGTGGTGAATTGCATTTATCAATTTTAATTGAAACGATGCGGCGTGAAGGTTATGAAATTGCCGTATCACGGCCTGAAGTTATCAAGAAAACTATTGATGGTGTGGATTGTGAACCTTATGAATTATTAACCATCGATGTTGAAAATGAACACCAAGGTTCGGTAATGGAAAGTCTCGGTGTAAGAAAAGCGGATCTTAAAAATATCGAACCACAAGCAGATGGTCGCGTGCGATTAGATTATATAATTCCAGCACGTGGTTTGTTTGGATTTCAAACTGAATTTTTAACATTAACATCGGGTTCAGGTTTGCTTTACCATATCTTTGATCATTACGGTCCTGAAAAACCCGGCACCATCGCACCACGTAAAAATGGTGTGTTAGTTGCAAATGGTAAAGGCGTTGCCGTAGCTTATGCGTTATTTAATTTACAAGAACGTGGACGCTTATTTGTCTCACCGCAAGATGAAGTTTATGAAGGCATGATTGTCGGAATTCATTCTCGTGATAATGATTTAAATGTCAATGTGAGTAAAACAAAACAGTTAACAAATATTCGCGCAGCAGGCAGCGATGAAAATATTTTATTAACGCCTCCTGTAAAACTATCCTTAGAACAAGCTCTCACTTTTATCGAAGATGATGAATTAGTAGAAATCACACCAAAGTTTTTACGTCTTCGGAAAAAACATTTACAACAGCATGAAAGAAAACGCCCGAAATAGTTGAAAATCGACGTTTTATTTATCCGACTATTTTGGAATGAATTCTAAATTAGTCTTGACCATTTTAGCATCCATGTTAAAATAGTCGGATGGATAGAGCGATAAAATCATATATTTTAAAAGACTTACCTGAAAAAATTATTTTAATTTCAGGCCCTCGTCAAACGGGTAAAACAACCCTTGCTAAAACACTCTACCCTAAGATGAATTATGATTATTTTAATTTTGATGCGCTAGAAGATAGGCAAGGGCTTTTGCAGCAAGCTTGGGATAGATCAAAAAAACTCATTATTTTTGATGAATTACATAAAATGCAAAAGTGGAAACAATGGTTAAAAGGCATTTATGATACCGAAGGGATTCCACCTCAATTATTAGTCACGGGCAGTGCAAAATTAAATACATTTAAAAAAGTAGGTGATTCTCTTGCGGGTCGTTATTTTGGTTTTAATCTTCACCCACTCGATTTAAAAGAGTTACAACAATTAAATAATGTCGATCCCAAAGAATTATTTCAACAACTTTGGCATTGTAGCGGTTTTCCAGAACCTTTTTTTAAAGGTAGCCAAACCTATTATAAACGTTGGCGCACAAGTCATTTAGATATTATTTTGCGGCAAGATTTAATTGATTTATATACAGTGCAAGATTTAGTCGCCATTAATAATTTAGTTTTACTATTAAAATCGAGAGTCGGCTCAAGTGTTTCTTATTCTAATTTAGCAAGAGATTTACAAAAAGACGTAAATACGATTAAACGTTGGTTAATCATGTTAGAAGAATTATATGTGATTTACCGTGTGACGCCCTACTCAAATAAAATCGCACGCAGTTTATTAAAAGAACCGAAATTTTATTTTTACGATCACAATTATGCTGAAACTAATGATGGTGCAAAATTAGAAAACCTTGTCGCTAATGCTTTAATTAAAGAACTCTCATTCATCCATAATACTTTAGGTGAAAATACGCAACTACATTATCTTAGAACTAAAGATGGTAAAGAAATTGATTTTCTAGTGACAATAAATCAACAACCCGTATTAATGCTTGAAGTGAAAACCAAAGAAGAATTACCAAGTAACCATTTTGCACACTTTGCTAAATTTTTACCTGATGTCAAAAAAATTCAGCTTGTTAAATCTCTGACAAGAGAAAAAACATTTCCAAATGGTTTAGAAATTCGATCGTTAATACCCTGGTTAGCGAATTTTCAATTACTATAACATACCATCGTGATAATAAGAAAATGGTGTATTGCCATGTTCATATGTTGCACCACTAACTTGTTCATCATCCGATTTGGAATCGGCTTCGTATAATTCTTGTTGTCTTTGGATTAATTCTGCCGTTGCTGTTATTTCAGGGAGTTTTTTATAGATAATATCTAGAATTGATCTCAAATCAGGTGAAATACCATCGCTACTCTGTAATAGCACTTTAAAAAAATCACATTGTTCATGAAAATTATCAGAATTCATCGAAATAATTAAAGGATATATTTGTAAAATACAGCTTATATCATCATCGGATAATTTCAGCTGAGCTGTTTCTTGATGATAATATTTTTTCAAAAATTGACCAAGCGTAATAATGGCGTCTTTGGAATGATTTAAACTAACCTTAGGTGCAATAAACTCACTGCTCGAATGATCTGAATCAGCTATACCAAAATCTGTAACAAGATTAGATAAATCATCAAGTAATTTAGCTAATTTACCTTGTTCGCTATCTGAACCCTTGAGTTTAACAAGTGCCTCACGTATAGCTTGTTTACAGGTTGTTTTATTATGTTGAACATTAATATTATTTACAACTATTCCTAATGCTGTTAACGCACTAGAATCTTTGAAATTATTGGTAGAACTACGTGCAAAAAAACTCGAGCGACTACTTAAATAATCAGCGACTAAAATAATTGCTTCAATGTGTATTCTCATTATTATTCCTTATTAATTTTTTTATTCTATGAAAATCAATTATAATTATTTTTATAGCGTATATAATCGAGATAGTTTACGTATATTCTCAATAATTATAACGTTAATCAGAAATAATAATAACAGACAACATTCCACTAAAATTACTATATGATTATTTAACAAAATAGACTCGCAATAAATTCATTCATAATAATCCAAGTAACTTAGTAAACTTCTTTTGTCATTCAGTGCAAACTCTTATAAAATATCGCTATTTTCGCACCCATTAATTGCTAAGGATAAACAATGCCAAGTTATAAAGCCCCGCTACAAGATATGCAATTTTTACTCGATAAGGTCTTTGATTTACCTACTCATTTAAAAAATTTTGATGCCTTTAGCGAGTTTACCCCAGAGCTCACACAAACCGTCTTAGAAGAAGGTGCAAAAATCACCGAAACATTAGTTCAACCCTTAAATCAAATTGGTGATCAACAAGGTTGCAAATTTAACAATGGCAAGGTCACCACGCCACCAGGTTTTGTCGACGCCTACAAAACGCTTGCCGAAGCAGGCTGGACAGGCTTAACCTCTGATCCTGAATTTGGTGGCCAAGGTTTACCGCATGTCATTGGTTTACTCTATGAAGAAATGTTGTGCTCCAGCAATACAAGCTTTAGCTTATATCCAGGATTAACTGCAGCAGTTTGTCGAGCGATTGGTAAATATGGTGATGATAAAACGAAAGAAGCTTATTTACCTAATATGATTGCTGGAAAATGGGCGGGAGTGATGTGTTTAACTGAACCTCACTGCGGCACTGACTTAAGTTTAGTTAGAACCAAAGCACTACCGAATGGGAATAACACCTATACCATTACCGGCACTAAAATTTTTATCACCGGTGGTGAACATGATTTAACAGAAAATATTATTCATTTAGTTTTAGCACGCACACCTGATGCGCCAGAAGGTATTAAAGGCATTAGTCTTTTTTTAGTGCCTAAAATTTCTATTCATGCCGATGGAAGTTTAGGTGAAAGTAATCAAATTAGCTGTGGCTCTATCGAACATAAAATGGGCATTAAAGGCGCTTGCACATGTGTGATGAATTACAATGGCGCAAAAGGGATTTTAATTGGCGAATTAAATAAAGGCATGAGTGCCATGTTTACGGTGATGAATATTGAACGCATCGCGATTGGTTTACAAGGTTTAGCGCTTGCCGAAGTCGCTTATCAAAATGCCAGAAATTACGCGCAAGATAGATTACAAGGTCGCTCACCAACCGGTGCAAAATGCCCCGAAAAAAATGCCGATCCGATTATTGTTCATCCTGATGTGAGACGAATGTTACTCACCATTAAATCACAAAACGAAGCAGCCAGAGCACTCACTGTGTGGATTGCAAAATATATCGATATGGAACATTATGCTCAAAATGAAAATGATAAACAGCATGCCAATAAAATTGTTGCGTTATTTACGCCAATATTAAAAGCCTATTTTACTGATTATGGTTTTGATGCTTGTAATTTAGCTTTGCAAGTTTTAGGTGGTCATGGCTATATCAGCGAATGGGGTTTAGAACAATTTGTGCGTGATGCGCGCATTGCGCAAATTTATGAAGGTGCAAATGGTATTCAAGCACTCGATTTAATTGGTCGTAAACTCATTCATAACCAAGGTGAATATTTAAATTTATTTTTGACCGAATGTCGTGAACATATTGAACAACACCAACATGAATTTACCGCTTCTTTTTCTGATGCGTTAAATAAATTAGAATCCATTTCGCATTGGATTTTAGACAATGCGAATAAAGACGCTTATCTTGCTGGTAGTAGTTCATATGATTATTTACATTTATTTTCACTGACGGCGTTTGCCTTTATGTGGCATCAAATGATAGCGGTTGCAAAAACACAAACGAATGACTTTAATCAAGCTAAAATACGAACCGGCGATTATTTTTTCAAACGCGTTTTACCTCGAATTCATAGCTTAGCAGAAAATATTCAATCAGGTAGTGATAATATTATGCAAATGGCTGATGAACTATTTTAATTATGATGAGGATGAATAGATAACCTATTCATCCTCATTAATTTTAAAACGTTAATCATCGTAATTTCTACTGAGTGAAGGGCGTCAAAAACCACAAGTGTTTTGTCTCTAAGATCCAAAATTAGTTTATGCCATTCAACGGGTTCGGCTAATACTGTTTTTACTTTTGCATCAACAAGATGATGATATTTTGTCGAAGTTCCCTTTTCGTTTCACTGCAAAAAAATGTTTTTCTCATAGTAATTTCACAGATTGAATTAATCTAAAGTTATCACGATAGAAATGATGCTTTGCTTTTTTTAAGAGGTGATTAGTTCTAACTAATTTCTAATCTTGTCTAAATTTCAGCATCAATAACAAATTAATAATGATAGAGGAAAATGTAATGGCATCTTGTTTTGATACTATAAGTGAGAATCCGGTTAAAACGGTTTTATCATTATCCGGCTCGCTTACGACGTTTGTGGCGTTAGCAGTAAAATATAATCTACCTTCATTGATAGGTGGGTTTGCCACCTTTGGTTTAGCTGTAGGTTCTTGTACGATTGGTCCAGTAGCGGCATATGGAATTTTAAGAGGTGCTGAATATCTTTTATGTGAATGTTCTTGTGAAGACGATCCATCTTCCCAAAGTTTTAATCGCCGCTCAATTATGTATGGGTCAAATGTTTAATAAAAAATTAAGTCCATTTATTAACACTTAATTTTAAGTTACCAATATCAAAAAAATTAAATACTTCGAGCTAAATGAATATCTCGAAGTATTTAACTGATATAAAACTATTCTGAGACACTAGACAAGATTAAATGAAAATTTGTATTTGGAATAAACGTAGGATAAGAATAAAAACAATTTATTTGACTGCCTGACATATTGCCAAAATTATTTTCACCCGCCACACTTCGCGGACTGACTTGCTGAATAATACCCGCAACAACGGAGAACGGATGCGTAACATAAGTGCTTTCAAGCGCATCATTTGTAAAACGAACACTATTTTTAGAGGCACTCACTGTCCCTTTAGGATTTTTTACGGGTGCGTTAATAGCTTGAAATTGTAACGAATTTACGGCAGGACAATATTGATTAAACTGATCGACTGTTTTGAACACCATAAAATGATTCGCGGAAGCAAAACAAGCTGAACTTAAAAACAAACTTGTGACAAGAGGGATAATTTTTCTCATAATTTCTCCTGATATTTTTTAGGTATAGATGGGTTTTATAGTCTAATCACATTAACTATAAAGTGCAATCCATTTAAAAAGAGACATCATCAGTTTCTACGTGGTAATTAACTTAGATAACGGGCATTTATATGATTTAAATAAAAGGCGGGATTTAATTCTTCGCCAGTCGCTTGTTTAATTAAATCATTAAACTCTAATAAAGATCCTTGCCCATGAACATGTTTGCGTAGCCATTGAAATAATTGACTAAAATCGCCACGACTGATGTCATTGGGAATTTCAGGATGTGTTTTAACTGCTGTAGTAAATAATTGTGCCGCAATCAATGCGCCCAAGGTGTAAGCAGGAAAATAACCAAATGCCGCAGAAGGCCAATGAACATCTTGCATAACACTATCTTTAAAATTATTTTTAGTATCGAGATTAAGATAATCTTGCATTTTTTCATCCCACATTGCGGGTAAATCATCAACAGTTATTTCATTATTAAATAGCGCGCACTCAATTTCATAACGTAAAATCACATGTAATGGATAAGTTAACTCATCAGCTTCAACGCGAATTAAATTCGGTTTTACACGCGTATAGTGATGATATAAATTTTCTGCATTAAACGCAGGATGCGCGCCAAATTGTTCAGCCGCATGTTTTGCTAAGATCGACATAAAACCAACAGAACGACATGCTTGCATTTCAATCAATAAAGATTGGCTTTCATGCAAAGACATGCCTAATGCTTTGCCAACGAGTTGCTCACGATATTTTTCAGGTAAACCAAACTCATACATCGCGTGACCCGTTTCATGACATATTGCCATCGCCGATGAAATAAAATCATTATCATTGTAGCGTGTGGTTATTCTAATATCGTCAGGTCCACCATCACAAAACGGATGATGACTCACATCTAAACGACCATGATTAAAATCAAAACCAATGACTTTCATTAACGCCATGCCGAGTGCTTTTTGTTGTGCTGGCAAAAAAGGACCTTGAAAAGCTTGCAGTTGAATGGCTTGTTGTTTTACTAAAACTTGATCGATTAAATTAGGTAATATTGATTTTAGTTCTGCAAAAATCGGATTAATGATCGCACGATTAATCCCGGGTGAAAAATCATCTAACATTAAATCGTAAGGTTCAATATGAAAAATATCAGAACGAATGTTAGCCGCTTCTTTAGTTAATTTTATACACTCTGCTAATAAGGGTTTAAAATCCGCCCAATTATTTTCAGCACGCATCTTACGCCAAGCTTGTTCACACGTGACACTGGCTTTTGTCATTTTCGCGACTAACTCAACGGGTAAGCAAGTTGCGTTTTTATATTTTCTATCCATCCAATAT
>CAYGUK010000142.1:0-8843 GCA_964352985.1 uncultured Legionellales bacterium | reverse complement strand
GGGTATTGATGATGATTTAGCACTGATATTAGTGCAAGAAGGTTTTTCTACCATTGAAGAAGTCGCTTACGTACCAACTAACGAATTGCTTGATATAGATGGTTTTGATGAAGAAGTGGTTGAAGCATTACGCGAAAGAGCAAAAGATGCCCTATTAACTCAAGCGCTTGCTTCCGAAGAAAAAATTCATTCCAATGAGCCAGCTGAAGACTTGCTCACGATGGCAGGCATGACTGAAGAGTTAGCTTATAAATTTGCAAGTCGTGGTATAGTCACGATGGAAGATTTAGCCGAGCAATCAGTAGATGATATTGAAGATATTGATGGCTTAAATAGTGAAAAAGCAGCTGAGCTCATTATGAAGGCACGTGAACCTTGGTTTCAAGAGGACTAAAAATTCATGAGTTTGCTTATAATTAATCGGTATTTGGAGGATAGTGAATGATGTCAGAAGTCACAGTAAAACAACTTGCTGATGTCGTCGGGATCCCTGTCGATCGCTTGTTGAAGCAGTTTAAAGAAGCTGGCTTAGAAATTTCTAATCCAGAGCAATCTGTCACTGAACAAGAAAAACGTCAATTATTAGCATTCTTAAAAGGGCAACATTCTGGCGGCGGTAATGCTGATGACTCAGACGAAGGGGGTAGTACGATTACTGCGCCTAAGAAAATTACGTTACGTCGCAAAAAAGTAAGTGAATTAAAACTAAATGGTGGTCAAGGTAAAAAGAAAACGATTAGTGTTGAGGTTCGCAAAAAGCGCACTTACATGAAGCGTAGTGAAATTGAAACGCCTAAAGAACCTGAAGTTGAGTTAAACGATAATATATCTCAACAACCAGAAGAAATTATTTCATCGCCTGTTGTTGATACACCAGAAACTGTGTTGGAATCATCCGAAGCACAACAAACACCGGCTGAAACTCGTGTAGAGTTACAACAAGAAACAACTTCAGAAACACCTGGGGTTGAAGAACAAACTACTGATCAAGTTCAACCAACAACGTCTGAAGAGAAAGAAGAATTAATTACAGAACAAGCAGCGTCGCAACCAGAACCTGAAGAAGAACCAAAATTAACAGAAGAAGAAATTGAGAAAAAACGTGTTGCTGAACAACAAGCCCAACTTGAATCTCATAAAAAAGGCCCAACTGGTGGCAAACGTTTGAAAAAATCTCGTTCTGATTCCC
This sequence comes from uncultured Legionellales bacterium, assembly GCA_964352985.1. Lineage (GTDB taxonomy): Bacteria > Pseudomonadota > Gammaproteobacteria > JAHCLG01 > JAHCLG01 > CAYGUK01. The sequence continues at coordinate 7,654 of CAYGUK010000142.1, read as the reverse complement.
GTAAAGATGAAATGTATGAGCGTGATGATGATGTGATTGGTTCGCCACGCCATCGTAGAAAAGGCGGGAAAAAACAAAATAAGGATTCCATTATCGCTCAACATGCTTTTGCCAAACCTACTGAACCTGTTGTTCGAGAAGTATCGATTCCTGAAACAATATCAGTTGCGGATCTTGCCCAAAAAATGTCAGTGAAAGCAGCTGAAGTTATTAAAGTGATGATGACCTTGGGAGCGATGGCAACAATCAACCAAGTTATCGATCAAGATACGGCTGTCATTGTTGTTGAAGAAATGGGGCATAAAGCAAAAACGCTTAAAGAAAATGCAGTCGAAGATGAATTAACCGAACAATACGCTAGTTATGGTGAAGGTGAATCAAGAGCACCAGTTGTTACTATCATGGGTCATGTTGATCATGGTAAAACATCATTACTCGATTATATCCGTCGCGCCAAAGTTGCAGCGGGTGAAGCGGGTGGAATCACCCAACATATCGGTGCTTATAGTGTTAAAACTGAAAAAGGGATGATTACCTTTCTTGATACGCCGGGTCATGCTGCATTTACTGCAATGCGTGCGCGAGGAGCAAAATGCACGGATATCGTTGTGCTTGTGGTTGCAGCTGATGATGGTGTTAAACCGCAAACAGTTGAAGCAATTCAACATGCTAGAGCTGCTGAAGTGCCCATCATTGTTGCTGTAAATAAAATGGATAAAGACGAAGCGGATCCCGATCGTGTTAAAACCGAATTGTCCAATCATAATGTTATTCCTGAAGAATGGGGTGGTGACATTATGTTTGTGCCAATTTCAGCTAAAAAAGGCACAGGCATCGAAGAATTACTTGACTCAATTTTAGTGCAATCTGAAGTATTAGAATTAAAAGCACCGGTGCAGTGTCCAGCGCGGGGGGTTGTTGTTGAATCACGTATCGATAAAGGTCGTGGGCCAGTTGCAACAATCTTAGTGCAAGCAGGGACACTACGTAAAGGTGATATCATTTTAACAGGGTTTCATTATGGTCGAGTCAGGGCCATGTTGGATGATACTGGACAATCTGTCACTGAAGCTGGTCCATCAAGACCTGTTGAAATTTTAGGTTTATCTGGCGCACCTAATGCTGGTGATGAAGCTGTTGTTGTTAAAGATGAAAAGAAAGCACGTGAAGTCGCATTATTCCGCCAAGGAAAATATCGTGAAGTCAAATTAGCAAAAGGCGCGCAAATTAAACTTGATAATATTTTCGATAATTTAAGCGAAGGCGATTTAAAAACATTAAACATCGTGTTAAAAACTGATGTCCAAGGTTCAGCTGAAGCATTAAGTGATGCACTCACTAAACTTTCCACAGAAGAAGTCAAAGTAAAAATTATTGCTTCTAGTGTGGGTGGTATTACCGAATCAGATATTAACTTGGCAATTGCATCACAAGCGATTGTTATCGGATTTAACGTTCGAGCAGATAGTGCAGCGCGAAAACTTGTTGAAAGCGAAGGTGTCGATCTGCGCTATTACAGTGTTATTTATAATGCGATTGATGAAATCAAAAAAGCATTAAGCGGTTTACTCTCACCTGTTGAACGTGAAGATATTATTGGACTCGCTGAAGTGCGTGACGTCTTCCGCTCTTCAAAATTTGGTTCTGTCGGTGGTTGTATGGTGACAGAAGGTGTAATTAAACGTAACAATCCTATCCGTATTCTAAGAGATAACATTGTTATCTTTGAAGGCGCGTTGCAATCCTTAAAACGATTCAAAGACGATGCTAATGAAGTGAGACAAGGCATGGAATGTGGTATTGGTGTAAAAGATTATAACGATATTAAAGTAGGTGATCAGATAGAAGTCTACGAAATCGTCAAAGTGGAAAGACAAATCTAAAATGGGCAAAGATTTTCAACGTGTTGATCGCGTTGCTGATGTAATTCAACGTGAAATCGCAATTATTATTCAACAAGAAATTCATGATCAAGAATTAGGGATGGTGACTATCTCGGTAGTGAAAGTTTCTAAAGACTTAAAATATGCCAAAGTATATTTCACCAGCTTAAGTGAAGCTATTTCACATAAAGAAATGGAAAAAAGATTAAACCAAGCTGAAGGGCAGTTACGCTTCATATTAGCAAAACGCATTGTGTTACGGCGCGTGCCAAATTTACACTTTGTATATGATGAGTCGCTTGCCAATGGTAATCGTTTAACAAATTTAATTAATCGGGCAATTAAAGATGATGAAGCCAAATAGTAATTCTAAACATCGTTCTTCTCCAACGACGAATAACACCAAAAAAAGACGACCACCCAGACAACAAAAAGGTCGTGATATCACGGGTATTTTACTCTTAGACAAGCCAATTAAATTAACGTCAAACGCTGCATTACAAAATGTGAAACGTTGTTTTCAAGCGCGGAAGGCAGGACACACTGGTAGTTTAGATCCATTAGCGACGGGCATGTTACCGATTTGCTTTGGTGAAGCAACTAAGTTTTCACAATATGTTTTAAACGCTGACAAACATTATTTAGTCACTGCCAAACTTGGTGTAGAAACCAATACTGGCGATGCTGAAGGCCAAGTTACCGCACATCATCATGTGCCAGAATTGACTACAGCTGAAATTGAAAAAATACTTGATAAATTCCGCGGTGAAATTGATCAAGTGCCTTCCATGTTTTCAGCCCTAAAACATCAGGGGAAACCGTTATATAAACTTGCACGTCAAGGTGTCGAAATTGAACGCCAAGCTAGAAAAGTCATGATTTATGATTTAACGCTTAAATATGCCGGCAAAGACACACTCGATCTCGCGGTGCATTGTTCTAAAGGCACTTATGTTCGTACCTTGGTTGAAGATATTGGTAAAGCATTAAATTGCGGCGCGCATGTGACGCATCTTCGTCGTACTAAGATTGGTAATTTTAGTCATAATGTTATGGTCGAAATGTCGACTATCGAAGAATTAACGAAAACAGGCAACATGACTGATTTAGATAAATTAATGGTGAGCATCGATCAAGTGTTACCGAAAGAATGGCCTGAAATTAATCTTACCAATGCGGCAAGTTTTTATTTGCGTCGAGGACAAGCTGTGCGTTTACCTCGCACTCCTGATGCTGGATGGATGAAACTCTATCACAACGAAGGTCAATTCTTAGGCATTGGTGAAATCGACGAAGAAGGGCGGATTAGCCCTCGGCGATTAGTTAAACAGACTACGGTAATTACGCGAAAACAGCGTGAAATTGAAGCTATTTAGCTTGTTATCGTGCTCTAACATGGTTAAAATGCGCGATTGCATTGACAATTAAAATATTGCCAATACATTTGTTTGGCTTAAAGTAATGAGGAGATACAAAATGTCGTTATCTGCGGCAGATAAAGCAGAAGTCATCAGCTCAATTCAAAAAGAATTAGGCTTAAAAGATTCTGATACGGGTACAGTTGAAGTGCAAGTTGCACTATTAACCAAACGTATTGTTGAATTAACAGAACATTTCAAAGTCCACAACAAAGATGACCATGGTCGTCGTGGTCTTAAACAATTAGTTAACAAACGTCGTAAATTGCTAAATTATCTCAAATCAGAAGCAGTTGATCGTTATCGTAAAGTTATACAATTATTAAATTTACGCCACTAAGAAGGAATAAAGCGTGTCAGTTATAACCAAAACTTTCCAATATGGAGAGCAAACAGTCACTTTAGAAACAGGACGGATTGCTCGTCAAGCAACTGGCGCTGTCTTAATTACCATGGCCGATACCACCGTGTTGGCAACGGTTGTTGGTGTGCCAGGGGAAGTAGAGGATCGTGATTTTTTCCCATTGACCGTTAATTATCAGGAAAAAACTTACGCAGCTGGCAAAATTCCGGGTGGATTTTTTAAACGTGAAGGCCGTCCTTCTGAAAAAGAAGTGTTAACGTCACGTTTAATTGATAGACCAATACGTCCATTGTTTGCAAAAGGCTTTACACAAGAAGTCCAAATTATTTTAACCGTGATGTCAGCAACATCAGAAGTTGATCCTGATATTCCTGCTATGTTAGGCGCTTCTGCTGCGTTAGCGGTATCGGGTTTACCTTTTCTTGGACCTATTGGTGCTGCGCGTGTGGGTTACCGCGATGGGCAATATTTACTTAATCCGACTTATTCAGATTTAGTCACATCGGATCTTGATTTAGTTGTAGCAGGCACGAAACAAGCCGTTTTAATGGTGGAATCAGAAGCGAAGATACTATCTGAAGAAGTCATGCTTGGTGCGGTTATGTTTGGTCATGAAAAAATGCAAACAGTGATCACCGCCATTGAAGAATTTGCTGCTGAAGTTAATCCACCTGCTTGGGTATGGACTCCACCAGCAGATAAAAGTGATTTACAACAAACGATTCATCAACAATTTAGTAATAAAATTGGTGATGCTTATCTTATTAAAGACAAATTAGAACGTAATGGACAATTAGCGACAATTCGTGAAGAAATTGTGACGCAATTCTGTGATGCAGAAGATCAAACCAAACCTTCTACTAATGCAGTTAAAGCATGTATTGAAAATATCGAAAAAAATATTGTTCGTGGTCGTATCATCGAAAAAGGCCAACGTATCGATGGTCGCGATACCAAAACGGTTCGTCCTATTACAGTCGATACCGGTATTTTACCCCGCACCCATGGAACAGCATTATTCACTCGTGGTGAAACGCAAGCCATTGTTGCTTGTACTTTGGGTACAACACGTGATGCGCAAATTATTGATGCGCTCCATGGTGAAACCAAAGACAACTTTATGTTGCATTATAATTTTCCACCATATTGTGTTGGTGAAGCAGGTTTTATTGGTTCCCCTAAGCGTCGTGAAATTGGTCATGGTCGTTTAGCTAAACGTGGGATCCAAGCTGTGTTACCAAACATGGATGAATTTCCTTATGTGCTTCGCTTAGTTTCTGAAATTACCGAATCAAATGGATCGAGTTCGATGGCTTCAGTTTGTGGATCATCACTTGCGTTAATGGATGCCGGTGTGCCAATTTCATCTCATGTTGCTGGTATTGCCATGGGCTTAATTAAAGAAGGTGATGACTTTGCTGTGATCACAGATATTCTAGGTGATGAAGATCATCTTGGGGATATGGATTTCAAAGTAGCGGGGACAGCTAATGGTGTGACTGCGCTACAAATGGATATCAAAATAGATGGTATCACTGAAGAAATTATGAAAACTGCCTTAGCTCAAGCGCACGAAGGTCGCCTACATATTCTAGAAATAATGACACGCCATTGCGCGCAACCAAAAGTGCTTGCTGAAACTGCACCACGAATTATGACCATAAAAATTCATCCTGATAAAATTCGTGAAGTCATTGGTAAAGGTGGTGTCACCATTCGTTCAATTACAGAAGACACCGGTGCGACTATCGATATTACTGATGATGGTGTGGTACAAATTTTTGCTCAAGATAAAGCTGCTGCCGAAAGAGCTTATCAACGCATTGAATTAATCACAGCAGAAGCTGAAGTTGGTAAAATCTATGAAGGTAAAGTCATTAAAATTATGGACTTTGGTGCCTTTGTTAATATCCTACCGGGTCGTGAAGGTTTAGTTCACATTTCACAAATTGCAAACAGACGTATTAATCAAGTTACGGATGTATTATCAGAAGGCCAAGAAGTGCGAGTTAAAGTGATCGAAATTGATAAACAAGGTCGCATCAGACTTAGCATGAAAGAATTAGAAAATTCTGTTGAACAAGAAGAAATGGAATAATCTTTAAAGAATAAAAGTTAGCTTATATTTTAATTTATAAGCTAACTTTTTTTATTTTCGACGGAGCTATTAATGGAAGAATATATTGGTCGGTGTCACTGCGGTAAAAATACTTTTCGCGTAAATAATCAGTCTGAATTTCAATTCATTTGTTATTGTGATAGTTGCAAGCAAATAAATAGCGGTGGTCATCTTTGTGGAATCGTTTTTGATGAAAGTCACTTAACGAAAGCACAACACACTAAAACTTATCACTATGCCGGTGGAAGCGGTAGCGATATTATTCTACATTTTTGCTTAGATTGTGGCACGCATCTCTATGCTTATCCGACAGAATTTGCTAACAAAGTTGTGGTACGAGCTAATACCTTAAAAGAGTTTAATTTTGAACCACAGCAAAATCTTTATGCTGAATCCGCATATCATTGGGACCATATTGTTGCGTCATAGAAATCATTAACGCATGTTTTTCTTTTGTATCATGAGGCTCGGCCGAGATCCTGCTGTCAGATATTTTCTTTCAACTTTGAAGTTTATTTATTTTTCAAATGACCCGGTAGACGTTGTTTGACGTTATTAGGTATGGTAATTGCTAGCCAATCTGAACTTGGTGGACAGGAGCTGTCATCAAACTGATAACTAACATTAGCAGCAGGGAAATTCTCTGGCGTGTAAATCGTTCCGATAAGTATACCCATTGCCTTTGTTTCGGGCCAGTTTACCCACTTGTCAGTGGTATGTGGATCAACCTTTGAGCTAGTTGATAGATAATATATTTTATTGTTGTTTTCGACAAATAATGACTTATTTAATAATGCGCCACCTGTAATGTAACTAACATAACCACTATAAGGAATATGGCACGTTATAGGATCAGCGAACGTTGCACTTACTAGTAGGGATGAACTAACAATAAGACTATATTTTATAAAGCGATTAATTGTATTTTTCATGTTATTTTCCTTGGGTTGTAGCGTGTTATTATTTGTATATTATAATATAATAAACTGTTCGAAAACAGCTTATGAAATAAAAAATAATTTTATACGGTAAATGAAATTTCTATACTCATTACACGCCTCACTATTACCTAAAGTCTAATCAAACACATTATTACAAATATCAACAAATACTTGCATTAAAGTCTAAATCAGGAATTTTAGTTGAAGGATAGAATAGGATTTTACCCTCAAAGCGTTCGACAAAAAGAAAATAAAATAGATATCTTTATATTTTCGAGTGGTTACCAATATCTAAAGCTAAAAATCCATGGGATAAGAAATAAAATACTAAATTAATTCAAGGTTAAAAGAAGTATAATCCTTGATAATTCACGGGTGTTCCAGCTGATTTTTTCAATTTAAAATAATTCTGTTAATTAAATAATTAAAAGGTTACTCACAAGATTAATAAATTCTCTTTACTAATCAGTTGCTACTTTATTATTAGAGGTATTCGAAAATAAAGTTGAGTAAGCCTTTAAATGTAATATTGAACAATAAATGAAACAAACTAAAAATGTGAGCGTATTGGCGAAGACTGTGATATTCAATATCAAACATGTTATACGCCTTACCGTAACAAATAAAAAAATTATAATATAGCATTAGGTGAGAAATTATGTTTACTAAAAACCCAGTAGAAAAAATATTTGTATCGAGATGGAGCGTATTTCTATATAAAAATTTTGTTAACACCTGAAGACTTTCAGGAAATAATATCCTCCATAATCTTTGTAAACAGAAAATGGAGGTATAGTTATTGGTTCAACGATAGAACCAGCGATTTAAATGAATGTTTTAATCTTATTAATATAACAAGTCGTTTTATTTCTATTACAACTCAAAATGTAGCTTTTAAATGAGAGGCAAGTGATAAAGTAGTATTATTA
>CAYGUK010000141.1:0-8879 GCA_964352985.1 uncultured Legionellales bacterium | reverse complement strand
ATATTATTCAACCGCAACATGCTATTTTTGGTAAAAAAGATTTTCAACAATTATTTATTGTTCGAAAAATGTGTGAAGATTTATCCATCCCTATTGCTATTCACGGCGTCGAAACAATTCGAGAAAAAGATGGATTGGCGATGAGTTCGCGTAACCGCTATTTAACATCGACTGAACGACAAGAAGCCGCAAAATTATATCAAACCTTGTGTCGCATGAGGGATGTAATTAAAGCGAAGAAAACAAATTTTCAACAATTAATTAATGACGCATTTAATCAATTTGAAGGAACACTTCTGCAACCTGAATATTTTGCTATATGCAATGCAGAAACCTTAGAATCGGCACAATCTACTGATAAACATATCGTCATATTAAGCGCGGTTAATTTGGGTCAAGCTCGATTAATCGATAACATTGATTTTATTTTACCATGAAAAAATTCATTCTCCTCTTTTGCTTTTTTTTAATTCCTAAACTTTTGGCGAGTAATTTATTGCAGATTTATCAATTAGCAAAAGATAATGACCCGACTTACAAAATTGCAGTGTCTAGATTTCATTCTGCTCTTGAAAATTTACCCATTTCAACATCGGCATTATTTCCACAAATCGCTATCACAGCAAATGCAAGTCGGGGCAATAGTTTAAGTGATGATAATGAAATTAGCTCGACCAATACTCGTTCCTATAATTATGGCCTTTCACTTACTCAACCCCTAATTAATATTAATCAATGGTTATCCATTAGAAGTGCCAAAATAAGCCAAAAATCTGCGATGGCAACTTTTATTGACGCAAAACAAAATCTTATATCGCGAGTGATTATAAGTTACATGTCAGTGTTAAATGCAAAACAAAATCTGGATATAAGTCACTTCTTACAAAAAATTTCAGCCAAAGATTTACATCAAACCAAATTATTTTTTCAAGCGGGATTAAAGCAACGCACAGATTTAATGAATGCTCTTGCTAATTATGAATTAGCACAGCACGCGGTCAATGTTGCAAAGCAAAATTATTATAATGAACTTACCAAGCTAACTGCTTTAACACATGTTGTGATACCAAAATTAGCAGAATTAAAAAATACTTTTCCACTAGTTAAACCTAAACCATTAAATATTAATTCCTGGTTATCTTTTGTTAAACAAAACAATCCCAAAATCATTGCCGATAGATATGATGTGCTGGCCAGTAAAACAAATATCTCCATTCAAGCGAGTCTACGGTTACCTAGTATGAATGCCAATGCTAGTCTTGGCCATAATTTTAATCGTAATGATACTTTTGGTGCGACTCGTTCAAAAGGCGCAAGTGCATCAGTCAGCTTAAATTTCCCAATATTACAAGGTGGTAGTGTTTTTTATAAAACAAAAAAATCACGTTTTGATTACCAAACGAGTATTGCAACATTACAACAAGATTTAGAAAACCAGCTTGCCTTAACTAAACAACACTATTATTCTCTGTTAAATGATATGCAAAATATAAAACTAGACTATCAAGCCATTATCGCTAATCGCAATGCTTTAAATAGTACAAACGAATTATATCGCGCAGGACAAGCTGATTTTTTGGATGTAATCGCCGCACAAAATCATTTAATCACCGCTAAAAAGAATCTCGTTGATGATGAAAATTTATATATCAATGATTTTGTAAATTTAAAACTAGCAGCAGGTTTACTCTCAGAAAAAGATTTGATCCTCATTAATAATTTGCTTAAATAATTATATTCAGCTTTCGCTAAGAATTTTTCCATTAACGGTATCAGAAGAAATCAATCCATCTTTAATTTGAATAACTCGTTTAGCACGATTTGCTAAGCCTAAATCATGGGTCACGATGATAACAGTTCTACCCTGCTCTGTTAATTTTTCAAATAGCGCGATGACTTCATCGCCTGTTTTACTATCTAAATTACCTGTTGGTTCATCTGCTAAAATTAAATCTGGTTTTGTCACTAACGCTCTCGCTATTGCAACTCGTTGCCGCTGCCCACCTGATAGCTCATTGGGTAAATGATGCAATCGATTTTGTAAGCCAACTTGAGTTAACATTTCTTCAGCCAAAACTTTTCTTTCTCGTTGGGAAACACGCCGATAAACCAATGGCAACATCACATTTTCTAAACTGGTGGCATGTCCTAATAAATTAAAGTCTTGGAATATAAATCCAATTTTTTTATTACGAACATATGCTAATTGATTTCGATCTAAATGTGTTACATCTTCATCATCTAATAAATAATAACCTTCATCTGGATTATCCAAACAACCCAAAATATTCATTAATGTTGATTTACCCGAACCTGAAGGTCCTAATATTGCAATGTATTCACCGGATTTTACCTGCAAATCTATACCACGAAGTGCGGGTACGGTTACTTTTCCTAAATTATAATGTTTAATAATTTTTTCACATTTAATTAACACTTTCATTATCTAACCTTTTTCATGCCGTAATGCTATCGCAGGTAATATTTTAGACGCTTTTCTTGCGGGGAAGAAACCTGCAAAAAAACCCACTAAGCCTAAACAGAAAATCACACTTAACACGACGTTTATAGAAAGTTCAGGATAAGGTTTACCCATATATTGAAACATTCCACCCGTTAATGGAATTTGGTCCATTCCTAGTACTATTAAAAAACTAAGAATAAAACCTACCACGCCACCAATAAATGTCACCACTAATGCCTCTAAAATATATTGTAATAAAATCTGGTTTGTTCTTGCTCCAATCGCCATGCGAATACCAATTTCTTTCGTCGAATTAGCCACCGACACATACATTACATTTGTGATCCCAACGCCTGCTACAATAAGCGTTAACACCCCAACAATCCCTAAAAATAGCTGCAATCCCAGGAAAAAGCTGGCTGTGTCTTGCTGTATATTTTGAAAATCAATAAATCTCACCAAAGATTGATCTTGGGGATCGAATTGATGATTGAAAGCAATGATTTCACGAATTTGGTTTTTGATATTTTCGGTATTACTATTTTCCTTTGCGTTATATACAATACTGGCTAATTCTGTAGGATGATTATAAGTCATAAAAGTTGAAGTGGGGATCCAGGCTTCATAACTATCATTGCCATTCATCATCGTCATTTGGACTTTAGCTTTCATGATACCTATAACTTGATAAGGCCAATTATTGATATAAACAATTCGATGCAAAGCAGATTCATGATTTTTGAATAATTGTTCTGCAATTTTATTTCCCAAAACAATGACTCGACTTGCTTGTTTCATATCAAGTTCATTGATAAATCGGCCAGGTGTAGCTATTTTAATATTTCGAATTTGGTGATAAACGGGATTCACCGCTTTAATTGTGCCATTCATCGATCGAAAACTACCCTGTTGAATTGCACCTTTTACTGCATATTCTGGGCTAATCACTTTTATGTCAGACACTTTTTTTGCAATAGCGTAATAATCCTCTGGTCTTAATGTAACTGGTTGGTTTAGACCTTGTCCTTGATAATTTGTTGAAGTCGTACCCGGCATTACATAAACAACATTTTGCCCAATGCCATCCATGCCTTTTTTAAAAGTGACACGTAAACCTTGCCCTACAGCAAGCATAATTGAAATCGCTATCGTACCCCATGCAATTGCGATAATAGTCAATATAACACGCGTTTTTTCAGTAAAAATTTCTTTTAAAATTCGATGCAATCGATTTCTCCTAAAAAGCCAATGCAGTCACTGGCTTCATATCTGCCGCTTTTTTTGCTGGAAAATATCCTGCGATTACGGCGACTATTGCTAAAATGATAAATATCAAAACAAACAACCACAGCGAAAGTTGAGGATGACCTAACCATTCCGGTAAGTGACAATTGTTCAGTAATACAATAACAAATAAAGAAATAATTAAACCAACTAATCCACCCAAAAAAACAATAAGTAAAGATTCTAATAGAATTTGCATTAAAATGTGAAAACGTCTAGCGCCTAAAGCCATTCGTAATCCAATTTCTCGAGTACGTTCTCTAACGATTAAAAACATAATATTAGCAACACCCACTCCTCCTACACAAAGTGTCATCAATCCACAAAAAGCAAGAAATAATTGGATCCCTCTAAAAATCCAATTAATCATATTCGAAAATTCAGAAGTATTAAAAATATAAACTGCTGCTTTATCATCAGGGGAAAAACGATAACGACTCGCTAAATAATTCATCATATTACGAGAAATTTCTTTAGAATATTTTGATTTTGTTGGTAATAATTGAATTGAACTTATTGGCACATCACCCCATAACTTAATCGCCGTGGTATAGGGAATATATAACTCATAATCAACTTGTTGATAATTATTTTTACCTAACATTTTAGGATAACCAATCACTCTAAATGGAACATGATTTATTAAGATCAATTCATTTAATATATTATTTTGATTTGCTAATTTATTTTTAATCCAATTCCCAACAAATACAACTTGCCTTGAATTTTTGATATCTAATGGATCAATAAATCGACTATTTTTTGCAAGTTTAATTCCTGAAATCGCTTTTGAATTAGGTAATACACCTTTAACCGTCACTGAACTAGTTTGACTTTCATAGGAAACATTAGTGTTTTGAGAAATAATCGGTGTAATCGCTTTGATATGAGGAATAATATTTTGGATATTTCCTACCTCATCTGCATGAATTATAATTCGTCGTCCATTTGGGTAACCCTGATAGGATTTACTTGTTTGATTAAGATAAAAACCAATTCGTCCTTGTGCTAACGCTTGAAAACGTTGATGATGTTGTTGATAAAAACCTTGCCCTATTGCAAACATTATCACAACGGCAATCGTACCCCAGACAATTCCAAATAGGGCGAGAAAACTTCTTAATTTACGCATTTTCATATCACGTAAAATCTGTTGAAATATATCCCAAAAATACATCATACAAATCTTTATTGTTTACTTGGACTTTGATAATTTAAATAAATTTTTTGTTTTAGTTTCAATCCTGCTAACACTTGTGCGTTTACGCCATCTGATAAACCAATTTTGATGATTTGTTTTTTAGCATGGTTATGATTTTTTGCAGGGACCCAAACAAAATTTTTATTCTTCGAAAAGTGAAGGGCTTGTTCTGGGATCAATAACACATGATTTAGTTTTTTAACAACGATTGTCGCTGTAGCAGAAAAACCCGCACGTAGTAATATATTTGTAGGGATGTTTAAATGGCCAATTTCAACATGGTAGCCCACATTAAAGGGTGAGTTTTGATTTGTAGTGGCGTTACTATTATTAGTTGGACTATTTTGTTCATCATCCTCAACCGATTGCAGGGAAATTTTTAATAACTCACCCTTTATTTTGTCATGTGGGAATGCTGCGACTTGAATTTTCGCAGGCATATTGTTATGAATTTTTGCCGCATCTATTTCACTGACTTGGCCAATGAAAACTAAGTCATTCATGTTGGCAATGGTGAATAACGCATTAGCTGACTGAGCTGAAGTTTGGCCAACAACAGGATCGCCGACATCAACTAAACGTTGCAAAATAAAACCATCAATCGGACTGATAACTGTATTGCTAACTCGTTTACCTGCAATTAAAGCCATCCCTTTTTCATCTAACGCCACTTTTTGCTCTGCAAGTTTTCTAACAGAAACCGCTTTCTCAAAAGTCGTCTTTGCGGCGAGATAATTTTTATCATTGCCTGATATTGCTTTATTCTCAATTAAAAATTCATATTGTTTTAAAGTTTGCTTAGCACTTTGCTGAGAAATGATATCTTCATTTAATTGTTGTTTATCAGTTGCATAAGTTTCAGGCTCTACCGCTGGTTCGACTTCTAATAGTTTTTCACCTTTAACAACTTTATCACCTGCATCATGATAAAGTTTACCGACTTTTCCCGAAACAATAGATTTTATAATAACCGAATGATGAGGCACGATATTGCCAACCGCTACAATTTTACTTGTAATATTGCCTTCTTTCACCGCCACAATACTCATGTTGGATAATGTTTTATGATGATGAAAAATAATAAATAAAATGACTAAAACAACAACCACGCTCGAAACTTTTACAATTAACCGGTTCACCAATATTTCCACAAAATTAACGAAATACTAATTTTATCTGATTAACATTTAAAAGTATGCCTAAATTAAATAAACAACAAATTGAACCTAGTTACTGTGCATATGTTCATAGTAATTCTTCCCTAGCATTATCACGTATTTTCAGAGAGAATAGCGCCTAGTAATCTAGGTGTAATTAAGAGGGAACATGAATGTCATTTAATAATCGTATCGCACTAGTTACAGGAGCAACTGGTGGAATTGGCACCGCAATTTGTCGAGACTTAGCCGATAAAGGCGTTAAAGTTATTGCCGCCTATCACACTAAAAAGAAAGGTGAACATTGGCAAAAAGTAGAGCGCGAATCAGGCTATCAATATGAAATTGCACCTGTCGATGTTGAAAACTATGATTCATGCGCCACTATGATAAACCAAGTCCAACAAAAAATCGGACCAATTGATATCGTCGTTAACAATGCAGGAATTACTCGTGACGGAACCCTACGCAAAATGTCAAAAGAAAATTGGGATCTCGTTATCCAAACTAATCTCAACAGTCTTTTCAATATTACTCAAAATATTCTTAACAGCATGCTCGAACGCAAATATGGGCGCATTATAAATATATCTTCAGTCAATGGTCAGAAAGGACAATTCGGCCAATGCAATTATGCTGCAGCGAAAGCTGGTATTCACGGTTTTACCAAATCATTAGCACAAGAAGTTGCAGCTAAAGGGATCACAGTTAATACTATTTCCCCAGGCTACATAGCTACTGATATGGTAAATGCGATGCCAGAAAATATTCAACAAAAAATCATTGCTACTATCCCAGTTGGACGTTTCGGAGAAAGTAGTGAAATAGCAAGAATGGTAAGCTTTATCGCCGATGATGACAGTGGTTTTATCACAGGTGCTGACTTTTCTTTAAATGGCGGCATGCATATGTATTAATCAACCTATGAGTAAAATAACATGAGCGAAAAAACGCAACGTCTTATTAAAAAATATCCTAATCGTCGACTTTATGATACTGAAGTGAGTCGCTATATTACTCTTCATGACATTCGACAACTTGTTATTGATTGTATTGAGTTTCAAGTTGTTGATGCAAAATCAGGTGAAGATTTAACGAATAATACTTTATTACAAATCATTCTCGATCAAGAAGATACACAATCTCCAATTTTCACACGAGATATATTACAAAATGTTATCCGTTCATATGGTGATTCCATGCAAAATATGATGAGCTCATATTTAGAAAAAAGCATGCAATTTTATATCGAACAATCAGGAAAAGTTAAACAAGGCATGAGTGCCATGTTAGAAAATAGCCCCATGAAAATCATGACTGATCTTGCGGAAAATAACATGAGATTATGGCAATCAATGCAAGAACAATTCATGAACCAAGCTACAAAAAGCTCACCGTCAGTTGACAAAGAGCCTGATAATGCTCAACCTGAACAAAAGTCAACCAAAGAATGATATGTTAAATGTATGATTTAATAAATAAATTCGGATTACCCATTGACTTTATCTTGCAATACAGCAAAAATGCTTGACTTTATTTAGAAGACTTATTATTATTAATTAAACATTGTTGCAATGCACAAGCATTAACTGGAGACATTACCATGCAAAAAGAATTTTTTGAAGAATTATCAAAATTTAGTACTAATACGATGAAACCTTTCGCTGCATTAAACACCATTACTTCTCACGCAATCGAAAGCTTCACCAAGAACAATATTGACGTCATCAACGATGCGTTTGTTAGTGGTATGGCTAACATCCAATCATTTGCCAACACAAAAAAAGTTGAAGATGTTGTCGCTCTCCAAACTCAAATACTTAAAGATTCAGGTAGTAAAGCAATTAGCTATGCTCAAAAATCACTTGATACACTTGTTGATACCTCCACCGCATTTAGTAAATGGATGGAAGAAGGTGTATCAACATTTTCTAAAAATATTAAAGATATTACTGATAAAAAAACTGGTGGTAATAAATAATTCGCCCCCATTCGCTGTCAAAAAAACCCGCAGTATTGCGGGTTTTTTTTAGTATATAATTAACTAACGAAGAAAACCCATCCATAAAATAATAAACCACTTAAAAATAATATTTACAATTTTACAAGATATTGAATTTCTCCGTATAGTTTTCACCCATGCAAGAAAAGAGAAAAATCAAAATGATTCAGTTCAACTTAAAAAACTTAACACCAAATATCATAACTTATCCTCAAACAATGTTGCTAACGAAAGGACTTATCATGTCATTTGCAGAAGATAAAACACCAACATTGTGGAAAACATTTTCACCCTTGATAAAAAATATTTCTCATCGCGATGGTAATGAAAAATTTTCTGTTCAAGTTTATCCGAATGCAGATTTTTTTACACAGTTTAAAATAACAAATACATTTAAAAAATATGCCGGTGTAAAAGTATTAAGTCATGAATTGACGAATAATGACTTAGAATTATTAATTATACCTGAAGGATTATATGCAGAATTTGATTATATTGGCAAACCAAGTTTAGCAAATGACACTTATCGTTATATTTTTTATGATTGGTTACCAAGTTCACCATATCAATTAGATTCCCGCCCACATCTTGCAATCATGTCTGAAAAATATAAAGGTGAAGTTGATGACTCAGAGGAAAAATTATTAATTCCAATTATTGGATCTTAATAACCTCACCTATTATTATCTCTTTGGCGAATTTTTCGACACAAGGTTTATAATGACCCCCAGAATTCATACCACTGAAATTAGAATTTAAGAGAGTAAACTA
>CAYGUK010000140.1:0-8888 GCA_964352985.1 uncultured Legionellales bacterium | reverse complement strand
GTGCCATATGCCCCAGAACCTCTGGCGTGAACAACACGTTCTGGAATTCTCTCACGATTGAAGTGAGCAAGTTTTTCAAATAGACGCCAGTTATCAAAGGTTAATGGTCCGCGCTCACCTGCAGAAATGCTAGTTTGATCATCTGCAACCGGCGCACCATTCGATGTGGTTAAATTTGTTTTATTCATGATTACCTCGTTAGTTAGGTCGTTAAAAATGGTTAATGGGTTTTATTTTTTTGAACTTGTTTTATATAATTTAATTCGCTTATGGCAATTTTGTTATTTGGATCAAGTTTCAAAGATTGTTGTAAAGTTTTCTGTGCTTCATCGAATTGGCCTAATTCAATTTGAGCATAGCCAAGTCCTCTCAGTGCAATGGCAATTTCTTGATCTGAAATATTATTTTTTTTACCTAGTTCAATCCCTTTTAAATAAGTTTCGATAGCAAGTTTAGGCTTACGCTGTTGGTTATAAATATAACCTTCTTCAAAATAGTTTTGAGTTGCCATGGGCGCATATTTGCGTTGCTCTTGTAATAATATTAAAGCTTGATCCCATTGTTTTTGTCCAGAAGCAATGAATGCTTTTAGATAAAGTGCTTTACAAAATGCCCAACTAACTCGAATAGGTGGTGTCGATGTAGCGTTTGGAGCGAGCTCACTAATATATTTTTGATATTGCTCATCACTTCGAAAACAGAAGTAACTCGTATTTTGCTCTGTCATTTGTGACTTTATTGATGCTATGATTTTATCAAGTGCGGTATTTGCTTCTGTAAATTTTTTCTCTTTAATTAATGTTACTGCGCTGTTAATATTTTGCATTTGATCATTCCCAATACCATTAACATCAGTTTGTCGCTTAAAGCTTGTTTCTACACTGTATGATTCGGCATAGGTTTGCGACATGAATCCAATTAATAATACAGTAAGAATTGGAATGAGAATAAGATGTAATTTTTTCATAGAGTGATTTCCATTCAGGCAATTTAATAAAGTATTTTATAGCTAAAACCGTGTATTGAAAACCTCTTGCACGACGTCTGTCGCAATTGGTTTAGGCTAAACTATATCCACCATCAATCGTAATTATTTCACCAGTAATATAATGAGAATTCAATAAATAAAAAACAGCATCAGCAATCTCTTCAGGACAACCTGCTCGCTGTAAAACTGTTTTCGCGACGACATTACGTTTTATTTCTTCCCAGCTATCAGTCCGAGGTGTTGTGATAAAACCTGGTGACACAGCATTAACTCTCACTGGCGCAGATGCTTTAGCAAGTAGTCGAGTCATATGATCAAGCGCAGATTTTGATACGGCATATGGAATAGAGCTACCCATAACTTTTTTTCCAGCAATTGAACTCATGAAAATGATATTGCCATTTTTTGATTGTTTTAGATAGGGTAATGCTAATCGACAGAGTCGCCATTGACTCACCACATTAAAATTTAGAAATTGCAGAAATAGCTCATCCGAAATCGCATCAATATTTTCATGAGGAATTTGTATCGACATTGCCGCATTATTTATGAGGAAATCAATCTGCCCAAATTTTTTTATTACCATATCAATTAAAAATTGACAATCTTTAGCATCAGTAATATCAGTTTGTTGATAAAAAGTATTTTTTAATTGATGTGCTAACTTTTGTCCCTCTTCATTTGAGTTTGCAGAACAAAATATTGTATAAATGCCATTGTGACTAAATTTTTCAACAATAGATTTTCCGATTCCTCTAGTTGCACCTGTAACTAATGCAACTTTTTTTTCCTGCATTATTAGTTTACCTCTTTATTTTTTTGCATGGCATATTGTATTACGTAATAGAATGAACATAGGAGTGAAACTAAACTCACCGAAGAAAATATAATATTAGCATGTGAACTTAATAGAAATTTAAGTAGGCTAACATTTTCACTTTTGTTAAAAATGAAAAAACGGTAAATTAAACTTGCGATAGAGATAGCAAAAATTGTTTCATAAATGATAACTCTAGTAAGTAAGTGTTTTGATGAAAGTCTATTTGATAAATTTAAAATTGGGTCGCTCATTTTTACCTCATAGCAGTCTTTATCTCAAAGTGCATGTAATCTTTAATCGTACGCCAATTCCCACCCCATTGCCAACCTTGTTGCGTAAATAAGTGATAGATATAATCACCACGATTTATCATACCCGGTACTTTTAAATGTCGATTGATAAATTTAATTCCTTGATGAGGAATAACTAAATGATTAGAGATGTATGGGTTTAATAACGGATTAATATCTATTGCTAAGCCATAACTATGAATTGAAAATAGATGAGTATTGCCAGTCATGCGTCGACAATTAAATGCAATTGTATTTATTTCATTTAATACTTTTCTTTGTTCTTTATTATAGTGATCTATTAGTACCATTTCTTGAATTGGAAAATGCCGTTCAAATAATTGGTGAAAAATATAAAGTGTTGTGTGAACTATATGTTTGTTTACTATTAAAATTCCTTGATGTATTTGGTTATCAAATCCATAATATGGAATAGTGAGTAGTCTTAAATCTTTAATTGCAACAGGGCAGCCATTAAACCAAGTGCTATTTGTTATTTCATTTGTAATTTCTGGTGATATTGTATAACTGCGCCACGATAACATTTTGGCGAATGAATAACTCATTGATAAAAATAGCATAACGTAAGTAAATAGACGAAACATAATCTTATCACTGTAATATGTTCTATAATGAATAATTATCATAACATTCTTGAGGCGGTTTATGTCTAAATTGCTTAATTTTATTTGGCTGTTACTGGTATTATTTGTACTAGCAATAGTTATTCTAGGTATACTTTATATTTGGGGAATTGTTGTTGGAGATTTAATAATTAAAATACTAATTACGCTTGGCATTTTAATTATTGCGTTATTAATAATTGGGACAGTGATCAATATGCGATCTTAATAATACAAATTAGCTATAAATTAAGTAACTTTAATTATTTGCGTCCTAAAATTTGACAAATTTTTAAATAAAATAATGTGCTATTACTCTCAATAAGAGTCTTTATTTCTTGTTGAGCTTGGTTAAATGTGAGTTCATCAACTATATTTTCTTTTATAAAAATGGGTTTAAATATTTCAGAATTGTTAAACATGATTGATCTTTCACTTTTATTGAGTAACGCTGGTTGAACATATTGTAATTCCAGGGTTTCAATACTTAATTCATTAAAATATTGTGGCAAATGTTTTCCAATTATAAAATTTGTTCCATTTTTCTCACCTAGTAGATTATACCATTCCATCATATTTACATAGGCCGATGAAGCAGAAATGAAATGTAATTCATTAACGATAGGTTCTTCAAAAGCGATCCTGTCACCAGGATTAAGTAACTTAAGTAAGTCTGCAATAACTTTTTTTGCATCAGAAAGATGATGTAAAATTGTTCTTCCATAAATTACATCAAATTTGCTACTGCCATTTAATGTAGAAATATCTTGCTTGAGTAACGTAAAATTAGAATAACCACTTGAACTAAGTCGATTGGTCGTGAATTGAATATAATTTTCTTGTAATTCGATCGCAGTTAAATGACCTCGATGATCAAGTTGTCTCATAATAATTTGACTTGCGCCGCCATTACCACAACCAATTTCTAGAACATTGTCACCAGGTCTTATTGCTTGAGTTATAAATGGTTTACTGTGTCTATCAAATACATTAGCTTGACTTAATAAGCGTTTCATCTCTAAATTGTCAGCGCCTAAAACATAATCTTGAAGTGACATACATCACCGTTTGAATGAAAAAAATTAATCATAATATAACAAAGAGATTTAAGATAATTCAATCTTAAATCTCTCAGTATTACTTTAATTTCTTTGCAAGTAAATTTTAATATTAATTTTTTAGATCGTCTTGCCAGCAATTGATATGTAAATGAATATCTGCTAATTGACCGTAATCTTGACTTTTGATATTTACAATTCCAGAAGAATCTTCATTGATTGTTATAATTTCATGAGGTGTTTTTTGATAGATTCTACTAGGTTCACCATAGACATGACTTTGTATAGTATTTTTACCGCTGCTTACAACATAGGCCATTGTCACATCCTGAGTGTTTACCCAAGATTGATCTGCATAGCAATGAACATATTTTTTTGGTTGTGTAAAAACAATTTGATGAGTAGGTTTGTAGCCTGAAAAGTAATTATCCCCCAGCATAAATGAAGTGTTACTTACTTGATTAATATGAAAATCATCTGCAGTAGCAATAAGGGGTAAACTTAAAGTTAAGATTGTTGAAAGAGAAAGCTGAATAATTTTTTTCATTTAATGATATTCCTCTATTTTATAGTTAACGAAAAAGCAGGAATATAACTTATTTCAAATGATTAAACAATTTGTAAAAATCTAATGTTTTTTATATTAAAAATAGGATTTCCTTATTTTTTTGGGATTTATCTCTTCCAGCGTTAATGACGATACTCTGTCCATGACTCTTTTACCATTGGGACTCCATTCTAGTGGATTATTTTCAACTACCGCTTTATGACCAGGAGGAATATAGGCAAAAGGATTCTGGTTACAAGAACTAAAATAAGCGTATCTTGTTGTTAAGTTTGTTACCGTAATTTTGGGGGGTGTTGTTGCTTTTTTTTGTAAGCTTGCGCCATGACTTTTTGACTGGCATTTTAGTTTTTGTTTAGCTTCATAAATATTTTGCACGTGTACTATTTTATGTTCTTGACAGATATTAAGTGCTTTTTCAAGACAATTAATTGAATTATAATCTATCTCTGAATCAGAAATAACAAAATTTATTAACTTCTCTAATGCTGTGCCTTTTTTTTCGTTTAATTCTTTTATCAGTGATTGATAGAATTCAAGTCGGCTTTGGGCATGTTTTATTATATGTTGTAAATCTTGAGTACTCTCATCTTCATGTTTTTTTTCTTGTTCATTATAATGTTGAATTTCTTTAAATACGGCTTCGCTATCTTCGTGACAAACAAGTGATTCAAAGTCAATTTCAGATTGGGTTGTAGACATAATTCTCCTGTATTTTCTTTTTGAAAATAAATTAAAATATCTAAAATGGAAAAATTGAGTTTAGTCTGATGTTTAGTCTGTTGACTAGATTGTATTTTTTACTTGTGTAGAGATTTACTAGCGTATAAATCACGAAAATTAATAAAATAATTGAGTGTTTTATCTAAGATTGTTTAGTTATGAATGTGTTGAGTGAAAATGTAATAAATTGAAACGCGATGAGAAATCGCGTTTCGAATAAGCCAGTAAAGAGTGGCGATTATGCACTTGGGAGTTGCAAAATACCGTGAGCACTACATTAAAATTCATTAATGAGATATTATTTTATGCTTAAAATAATAATATTAGTAATTATAATGTTTTAAATATATAATGCAAGTAATTTTCTAATTTTTGTTTACAACAGACTATCTTTTACAATACATTTTGTTACTTTCCTCCAATATAGAGATAAGTAATGGAATATAAAGATTATTATGAAATCATGGGGTTATCGAAAGATGC
This sequence comes from uncultured Legionellales bacterium, assembly GCA_964352985.1. Lineage (GTDB taxonomy): Bacteria > Pseudomonadota > Gammaproteobacteria > JAHCLG01 > JAHCLG01 > CAYGUK01. Next base: position 3,338 of record CAYGUK010000140.1, on the reverse strand, counting down.
AACACCTGATGAAATAAAACGCCAGTACCGAAAACTTGCGCGAAAATATCATCCGGATGTAAGCAAAGAAGAAAATGCTGAAGAAAAATTTAAAGAAATCGGTGAAGCTTACGAGGTATTAAGTGATCCTGAAAAAAAACAAGCTTACGATAATTTATCGAATTCTTATCAAGGAGGAGAAAATTTTAACCCTCCGCCAGGATGGGAATATCAGCATCGTGGGCCTAGTTACACGGAAACATCAAATGCAAATTTCAGTGATTTTTTCGAGGAATTATTTGGACAACAACAAAGTGGTTTTCGTCAGCAGCAACAGTATCAACATCGAGGTGAAGATATTCAAAGTAAATTATCAGTGAGCTTGGAGGATGCGTATCATGGTCGCGAAGTAATGATTCAAATTCCTGTGAGAGAAATAACTAATAATGGTAGCGTTATAAATAAAACACGCTCACTAAAAGTAAAAATACCAAAGGGAGTTATGTCAGGTCAGCAAATTCGTTTACAAGGGCAAGGTTACCCAGGTTTAGGTGGTGCAAAAGCAGGCGATCTATTTTTAGAGATTCAGTGTCAAGATCATCATCTTTTCCAATGTAAAGGCAAAGATATATTTTTAACTTTACCAATTACACCATGGGAAGCAGCGTTAGGTGCAGAAATTAATATTCCGACATTACATGGAAACGTGCAAATGAAAATTCCTGCAAACTCACAAGGCGGACAAAAATTGCGGCTTAAGGGTAGGGGACTTCCTGGCAAAATTCCCGGTGATCAATATTTAATACTTAAAATTGAAACGCCAAAAGCGATTGATGAAAAATCAAAAGCTATCTATCGACAAATGGCGGAAGCAATGCCATTTAACCCAAGACAAGCATTGGAGGTATAATATGAAATTACTTGATGAATCTTTAATGATTTCTTTAACTGAAATTTCTGATGCTTGTGGCGTGCATTGTGAATTTATCGTTGAAATGGTTAATCATGGTATAGTTGAACCAATAGAAACGACACAGCCTTGGCAATTTCAATCTCATAGTATCACCAGAGTGCAAAAGGCACTTCGTTTACACCAAGATTTAAAAATAAATTTAGCAGGTATAGCGCTTTCACTTCAATTACTAGATGAAATAGATGATATGAGAGTAGAACTTGCAACATTACGCAAACATTTACTTGAGGAAGAATAATGCAATCACTTTTTAATAATCAAAAGCCAATCATTCCTACAATACATTTACCAGCCTTACCAGGCGCACCATTATATAATGGTGATTTAGATACGATTTATCAACAGGCTTATAATGAAGCATTAATTTTCCAGAAACATGGTGCAAATGCATTAATTATAGAAAATTTTAATGACTGTCCCTTTTACCCAAATAATGTACCAGCAGAAACTATTGCAGCAATGGCTGCGATTAGTCGTGAGATAAGAAATGCGATTACGATACCTCTTGGAATCAATGTATTACGTAACGATGCGATAGCGGCAATGGCAATTGCAGCTTCAGTAGATGCTGAATTTATACGTGTCAACATTCATACTGGCGCTATGCTTACTGATCAAGGCATTATACAAGGTTTAGCTTACAAAACATTGCGTTTAAAACAATCATTGAAATCTCAGGCGTTAATTTTTGCAGATGTTGCTGTTAAACATGCTTCTAGTTTAACTGATCGTGATATTACTTTAGATGTAGATGATTTATGTGTTAGAGGATTGGCGGATGCTATTATTGTGTCAGGTAATTTAACGGGTAAGCCTGCAGATATAGAAAATCTTACTTATGTTAAAAATCACACAACATGTCCTGTCTTAATTGGGAGTGGCATCACTCTTGAAAATATAAATGATTATAAACCTTTAGCAGATGGCTTTATCGTGGGAAGTTATTTTAAGTTTGAGGGGCAGGCAAAAAATCATGTGGATGAAAAAAGGGTAAAACAATTTTTCTCTTTTTTATAACATATTTGCACTCACTATTTCTTCGTTTTACACTTACCAATTATATTTTGTAAGCGTAAATGAAAATGGAACAAAAACAAAGATATACTATTAGCTCGATATTTTCAGTGGCTATTATTCTAGCGGCTTTATACGTGGCACATCGTTTTATTCTACCTCTTGCATGGGCAGGGTTAATTACAATTGTTTGTTGGCCACTCTACAAAAAGATCCACAGTTACTGTGGTGGTAAAGATGCGATTTCAGCTTTTATCATCACAGCGTTTATTACGATTATTATTGCAATTCCAATTTCATGGTTATTAACCATAGTAGTGCAAGAAGCTCATATGTTGGCGCTCTTTTTAATTAAGGCTAATGAGAAAGGAATTGCACCACCGTTTTGGATGCAACATTTACCTTTGATGAAAAGTTATTTGCAAGATAGCTGGAATCGCTTTTTAGGTCAGCCACAAGGCATCAGTCAATTATTAAAATTGTCACAACATGCAATTAGCCCGGCAAGTCATTTCATTAAAATAATTGGTCTACAAGTAGTTCATCGTAGTGTAATATTAGGGTTTACGTTACTTTGTTTATTTTTCCTATTTAAAGATGGACCTAAAATAAATAAACAATTGCATCGAATTGGAGAATATTGTTTAGGGGATAGATGGCATTTATATTCTAAAGATTTTCCACAGGCGATAAGAGCCATTGTCAATGGTTCAGTACTTGTTGGTTTTGGTGTAGGAATTATTATGGGAATCATTTATTCGATCACCAACGTACCTGCTCCAGCTATTCTAGGATTGTTTACAGCAATTTTAGCGATGATTCCTTTTGGTGCGCCAATAGCATTTGTTATTGTGACACTAATTTTATTTATTAAAGAAAGTTTGATTTCTGGAATTGTAATTTTAATTATTGGCACGATCGTAATGTTAATTTCAGATCATTTTGTCAGACCTAATCTAATTGGTAGTGCAATTCGATTACCATTTTTAGCCGTATTATTTGGTATTTTAGGTGGTGTTGAAACAATGGGCTTAATTGGTTTATTTCTTGGACCGGCAATTATGGCACTATTTATCACGCTATGGCGAGAACCAATGCAAAATTCATAAGGATAAATTTATGAGAGCAGCAATTGTTAAAAAATATGGAAGTGCGGATAATTTTCAAATAGTTGACTTGCCGGATCCTACGATGAAAGATGACGAAGTCTTAATTAAAATAATAGCGGCTAGTGTAAATCCGATAGATTGGAAGTTACGAAAAGGAATGTTGCGTTGGCTTCTACCCTTGAAATTTCCAGTTATTTTTGGCTTTGACTTAAGTGGTGAAGTCATGAAGTGTGGTAGGAAAATTAGTAAAATAAAAGTAGGTG
>CAYGUK010000139.1:0-8944 GCA_964352985.1 uncultured Legionellales bacterium | reverse complement strand
GTGTGACACCACCAGATGAATTTCAAGCCGTATCACCAGATATCCCGGAAGAATTTATTAAAGTCAATTATCCAACTAGTTAATTACTTATTCTAATCATCCTATATTCATAAAACTAAAATTGATTATTAATCGATGATTAGTAATCGTTATCGTTTTTTTCAATACTATTACCGATAATAAAAAAGTAATTCCACAAATGGATTCAATTTATAATAACTGTTTTTTGTTAATACACTATTAACTTTCTTTTCTACCTATAAATAATTTTAAAAATAAGCATTATTGAATCAAAGTAGTCAACACAAACTCTTTGTCTTCATAGCATTTGCAAGATTACTATCATCTGAAAGACTTTGTGTAATACGACTAATGAATTCATTTAATTGAGTTAATGTTAATATTGACTGTGTAGTGTATTTCCGTTGGCTGTAATCTTGTCGTATTGAAAGAGTCAAGACGGTGCCATCATCTCCATAACGTTGAAAATTTATATTGGTAACAACCGCTGTGAAACTCAAAACTGAATTAAGTTGTAATTGTAACTTGATAGGTAATGTCATTTTATAATTCCTTGCGGAAGAACTTTTTTGTTATTCAGTGTTGATTGTTGAATTTTGCAGGATAGTTGATCATTCATTATTGTGGTTTCTAACTTATTTTGATTTTAATATATATAGTATCATTATAATTAACTTTTTAGCTAGTCCATGATTGGTGACGACTAGTGTGAGAGAAAGTATTGGTTAATTTATATCTATAACTTCAACTTTAAAATCCTAATTTATCATATCATCTAAATTGCGTAATTTACCATTGGAAAATTACGCAAAAGGAAAAGTTTATTTTCTTGTTCATATAATTATAGTAGGTTATTTAATAATTTCTATGGGTGTAAAAAGAGAGTTTATATTTCATAAAAATATTTGCTTTTATATTTTCAGCTATGATTGATTATACTATCACACTTCTAAAAATGTGATTTAACTAATAATAAAAGGTGAAGTATGTTTGAATTAAGGGATTTAATCTTATCAAGATTTAACTATGCTCCAAATAGATTTTTAGCATCATTATCAGGTTTATTTAAAGGAAGATCAGATAGTAACTCTGATGCAACGCATGGTAGAGCACAAAACTTAGTTTTAGCTGATTATAAGTATGCTCAAACAAAAAATTTAAAATCAGCTTTAAATGACAGTGAAATTACTGAGGAAGAAATTCTTACCCAATTATCTCAATTTGCAAATGATTTATTTAATGCAAGACATGGTGGAAAAGTTAATAAAAAAAGGGATTATATTCCAATAACAAATAATTTATTAAAAGATGCAATGATAGGTAAAATCAATAGGCAATTGGGTAATACAGGTTATACAAATCAAAAAATAATTGAATTAATAAATAAAGGAAAAATTTCAGTAAAACTACCTGTTCATAGAGGACTTTATCCTGGTAGTTGTGAAGAGAACTTGATCAAGATAATAAACGACTTCCTAAATACTACCGATTACTCACACAATATAACAGCAGCACAGAGAACCTCTTTAGAGAAAACCGTCAATAAATTATCGCAATATTATGAAGAATCAGATCTAACCTTCGAACCAATTGTGTATGATTATCGAGTACCTGCTATGCCATACCCAAGACACTGGTAAACAAAATTTATAAATTGAGTATTACTGATAATTACAAAAAATATACCCCATGACTCCATTATTTACCCAAAAAATATAGTTTTCTGGTGAAGTTCATGAGAAATCATCAATAAACTAAGGATATTACATATTGTAGAACATTAAATTATTATATTCATTAATACACTATTATTTCTAATTCGTAAATAGTCTATTGCTAAATATCTACATTGTTTTAATACATATTGGCTAATAAAATACCCTATCCATTTATTTCATAATGAGAGAAGCAAATGACGAATATTAATAATTTAAGTGTTTATATCACAGGTGCGAGTAGCGGTATAGGCAAAGCAACAGCCCTCGCCTTTGCAAAACAAGGCGCAAATCTCGTGTTAATTGCAAGACGAAAAGAAAAAATAGACGAGCTAGCACAATTAATTAAAACAGAATCACATGTTGATGTTATTGTAATTGATGCTGATATCACTAATAAAAATGAACTTTTTCACAAAACTCAAAGCCTCTTAAAAAGCACAACAATAAATATTTTAGTAAACAACGCTGGCAGTATGTTAACCTCTTTTGTTGATGAATTTAAAGTCGATGAATGGCAACAAATGATTAATATCAATATTAATGGTGTATTAAACATGATCGATCTTATTTATCCTACTATGATCAAACAAAAATCAGGTCACATCATTAATATCGGCTCATTAGCAGGACTAAGAACGATTGAGGGAAATGCTATATATTCTATTTCAAAATATGGCATCCATGGATTTTCTGATGCGTTACGTAAAGAAGCGATTAATCATGGAATTCGTGTTACTGAAATTCTACCCGGGAGTACCGAATCAGAATTATTGTCACATATTACTTCAAAAAAAATAAAAGAAAAATTAAAATCAAACACAATGGGGTTTCATGGTAAAAAGCTTGAAGCATGTGATATTGCAAATGCAATTGTTTATGCGTCGAGTCAACCAAAACATGTAACAATCAGTGAGCTTGTGATAAGACCTGCCACAGCAAAATATTAAAATTAACCTTAAATGACTGGATTAATAAATATTTACAAGATGAATTCACACTATTTTGTACTAATAAATAATTACCGAAATTAAATAAATACCGCAATTCATTCATCATTGCGGTATTTATTTTTTCAGTTAATCTCATCAATGATTGATTAAAGAGCCATTTTCCAATTTAAGTTAATAACTTGGTCGCCATCTTCTGAATTTAATGCTTCTACAGGATTAAATAAAATGCCGCACAAGCCTTGGCCACCGCTGTCTTTAATTATTTTTGCTTGGCCATTAGGCGCTGCTGCAGGTAAACCAATATTTGGTGAATCTACTTGCACAGTGCATTCTGAAGAGGCAACAGTTCCTAAATGAACATCATATGTTAATTCAGCAGAAACGGGGCCAGAATCTTTACCATTTTGCACAATAATAGGTGCTGAACCATTATAAGGTAAGCCACCAGGTAAACCAACTGTACTACCACTGCCATCGGTATAACTTTTTAATGTTGCAGTTACTTGGCCTGCAGCACCACCGGCACCAGGAATTGAATAAACATAAAGATAAGGTTGTGTTGTTCCTGCTTTATGTGAATTAGTTGCAGCTAATGCTGTTGATGTTGCAACACTGAAACCTAAAGCTAAAACCAATGAGCTAATAACAGTTAATTTTTTCATGAGGACCTCTATTTAGTTAGTAATAATATTTTCAATCTTTTTAGCTGATATTGTGTAGCAGCTAATGTGGTGCTATGTTATAACCTATCACTCGCATTAACCATTCCGTGAAATTACGTTAGCGGTTTTTTGAAATGTAAAATAATAGAAAATTAATTTTGAGATTTTATATATTGCAATTTGTTGTAATATTTAGTTTATATCTAATTGAATTAGAGATAAGACATTTCGAATGTTTCTGAAATATTACAGATAGAAAACATAATTGAAATATGCTGAAAATAAAGCGTTTACAAAGAGATAAAATTTGCGGGGAGTACTGTAATTTACACTCTATTTGTATTTGACAAAATTAGGCAGAAAAACAGGATCGCCTCCCAGTAGCGATCCGATAGTTTTGTTATTATTATATTATTATTGTTACTTTTATTTCTTAGTTAGACACTCTTACTATACATCTTCTGTCAGTTGGATTTTTAGCGTGCCCATGACTTATACTTATATTTCCTTAATTTATTACATGTGATAATTTTACCCCAATTTCTACTAGTAAATAATACCTTAAATTGTAAAGACATTATTTACTAAATATAAACAATGATAATCAGAAGGCTTTATCCTTTAACTTTTTAACTGTTGTTTTGAAAGTTAACGATTTTTAAACCATTTACAATATATAGTGAATATGACAATATTGAGTTAATTATTTAGGATTTTTAAATAATGGATTGGATCACTGTTTATATTTCATTTGCAAAAGTTGCTGAACTCAATAGTTTTAGCAAAGCATCACGAGCACTAAATTTAAATCCAGCTATTGTGACCAAACATATTCAATGGTTAGAAACTCAATTATCCATTAATTTATTTGTCCGAAGTACCCGCCAAGTCACACTCACCGAAAATGGAAAACAATTATATAGTAAAATAAAATCCTTTCTTGATGATTTTCATAATATTAATAATTCTATTCAAGATTTAGATAACACACCTCAAGGTACGATTGTGTTAGGTAGTCAATCAAATGTATTAAGTTATAACCCGATTTGTGAATGGTTAGGAGAATTTATGACATCTTATCCTGACATAAAATTAGAAGCCCGTATGGGAACAAATAGTATACATTTACTTGAAAGTGATTTAGATTGTTTTCTTGGCTTAGAAAAACATCTACTAAGTACCAGTGATATCGTCGTTAGAAAAATCCTCTCTTTTCATTATTGTCTCTACGCTGCACCCAGTTATCTTAAAAAAATAAAAAAACCATTAGCGTCTCCTAAGGATCTATCCGAACATAAGTGCATTACATATGTGGATACTCCGTGGGAGCCAAATGGTGAAAACTACTTTCCTACCAGTCATTTGCAGACTAATATTGGCCAAGCAATGTATGTGATGGCGGTTATGGGACATGGGATTTTTTATGCGCCTAATATTTTCGCTGAACATTTTTGTCGGCAAGGTAAATTAAAACATATTATGGAAAATTACAAATCAAAAAAAAATCAACTTAATCTGTATTATCCCAAGAAAAAATATCAACCAACACGAGTAAAATTATTTGTTGATTTTTTATGCCAAATCACGGATTATAAAAATTAGAATTATTTTACCAGTTACTAGCTTATTCGGCGGTCAAGGATCACATGATGACAAATTTAATGGCCATGTCCCTTTTATTGTTAGAAATTTATTTATTATTTTTTATAAATCACAATATTATTACTCTCAAGATTTTTCTTATCTGTGAACTTATTAAAGTTCAGTTTTATCAAAATTATCTTTGATAAAGTCAATTAAACACGTTGTTTTTTTAGAGAGATTTTCTTTTTTTAATGAACAGACATAAACGCTAAAAGGATCTGGAATAAAATCTTTTAAAATTTCGACAAGTTGCCCTGAAGCCAATTCTTGTCGAACATGAAATTTCGAAAAATGAATAATCCCTAAATCATCAAGTGCAGCAGCAATCAACCCTCGAACAGAGTTACAGCGCATACGCGCATTTATTTTTGTCGTTTGATTACCTTTTAGTTGCCAATAATCTTTTTGAAACACTTCACTGTGCTCTAAACAATAATGATTAATCAGTTCATCGGGGTGCTTAGGTGTTCCATATTTTTTTAGATATTTTTTTGAGGCAAAAAATCCACGTTGGGCTTTACATAATTCTGTGACATGATAAACAACATTACTAGGATGATAAACTCTAAGCGCTAAATCTACATTTTCAGTGATTAAATCAACAAAACGTGACGTTAATTGCAAGTTTAAAGTAACATTAGGATAGCGTTTTGTAAATTCATTAAAAATGTCCATTAAACATCCTTCATAAAATGATAACGGCGTGCTAATCGTAATTTGGCCCGCGATCTCATCTTTGTGTAAACCTAATTGTTTTTTAATTTCCTGATAGTCTGTTTCTGACTGTTTAACATAATCATAAAACTGAAGACCAGCATCTGTTAAGCTCACTTTGCGTGTGGTTCTGACAAACAACTTAATTTGTAGCTCATCTTCCAACCAATTAATATCTTTACTAATCTTAGGTGAGCTGCAGTAATGTTTTTGCGCGGCTTTGATAAAGCTGCCCTCTTCCACTATAGCCATAAAGCTTTTAATTGATTGATGACGATTCATGATTAATTCCTATATGTTACCAATATGTTAACAAACTAACATATTATAATTTAATTGGTTATCAATTAATATATCATAATCTTCTAATTTTGGAGCAACAATGAAAAATAAATTTATATTACTGATGGTCCTTTCTGCGATTTCAATGCTAATCATGAATATTGAAGTCACCTCAGTTTATATCGTTTTACAACCTATTCAACATGCGCTTTACATTCCTAAATCGCAAATTGCTTGGATTGTTAATTTATATTTAATTTCTTTTGCGGGATTTATTATTATTGCAGGTAAACTAGGTGATCGTTTTGGTCATCGCCGAATATTATCACTGGGTTTAATTATTTTTGGCATTACTTGTCTCAGCGCTGGCTTGACTAATACCGCCTGGATTTTATTTCTTTCACGAGCGATTCAGGGCCTGGGTGCAGCCTGTATTTGGCCTTGTACTGCGGCGATAATATTAAATCAATCACCGCGAGATAAACAACATCTCGCAATTGGTTTGATATCAGGCTTAGTGGGATTGTCTTTGGCAATTGGTCCATTAATCGGGGGTTTTTTTGTAGAATATTTAAGTTGGCGTTGGTTATTTATATCAACGGCACCGGTTTGTTTAATTGTTTCAATTTTATTTATTATATTTATTCCGAATATTAAAACAAATACACATCAGAAAATTGACTTATTAGGTGTTTTTTTAATTATGTTTTGCCTAGGTTTATTGGCATTTGGAATAAATCAATTTCCGCTTAAAAATTGGCACATTATATCTGCCCTTTGCTTAATTGCCAGTATGCTTTGTATCACCCTTTTTTTACGTCGCCAAAATTCGGTAACCTATCCAATTATTCCCAATGAAATTTTAAAAAACAAACAATTTATTCTTGCATGTTTTTTGCGATTGTTATCAGTCATGCCTTTTTATATCTTATTGTTTGTTATCCCACTCTATTTAGCAAATTATTTACACTTAAAGGCTATGAACAATGGTTTACTTTTTTTGCCAATGATGTTGGTGATTGCAATTTTTTCGCCCATTATTAGTAAATTCATAACTAAAAAAAATGCATCAAGCGTGTTTCAACTAGGCGTTATTTGCTATGTTATTTCTCTTGGATTAATCATGTTATTTATGACGAATAAGAATATGCTTTTTATTAGCTTGTTTTTAGTTATATTTGGCATTGCTTTTGCGAAAGTTTCGCCCGCCTCTTTAACCATGAGCATGGCACAGGTAGATGAAAAAAATAAAGGTTCAGCAAGTGGTATGTTTTACATGATGAGCTTAATCGGCGGATTAATTGCAGTTTGTGTTTGCCAATTTATCTTGGAATTTTTTAAACTGCATGAACTAATCTCAATATATTATTATATTTTTAGTACGAGCTTGATCGTTTGTCTCATTAGTTTGTTGCTATCGATGGCAAAGGTTAAGGGAGCTATCAAAGGGGCAAATATTGATATATAGTATCGTTTCGATACTAATTAATTTTTATCGAAACGACACAAAAAAACTGGTTTATAAATATATTTATTCAGCAATACATGAACAAGGTGGATAATTCGCTTGATTAAATTGCCAAGTCCCTGCCTTACAAAAATATTGAGTGTAATCATAAGGAGTAGTAATGACATTCGTTTTGCATTGTTCCTGAGAGGCCCATACAGAAGCTCCACCTTGTTCAAAATTATTATTGCAAAGGTAGTAATATCCGCCTTGAGAGAGGCTTCCTTTCGTTATCCATTCACATGTGCTGAATTCACCTATAAAACTTGCCAAGACAGTATTCGTCGAAAATGTAAGAAATAATAAAAGAGGCCATAATATTTTTTTCATTTATACGCATCTCCTTTGCGACTTGTTAGCAGCCTATAAATGCTAGCATGTAATTCTATTCAATAAATTAAAATAATAAACCTCTAAAATTCCAGTATCAAAAATATATAAAAATCTTTTCTGAATCACTTCAAAAGTTAATAGGTTGATTTGTTGAATCAATATCGATAATGAATATATTACATAAATTAAGGATAGTATTTAAATTGAGATTCTTCAAATTATTGATTATATATAAATGATATTTTCTACAGCATTTCACTATAAAAGTAATATGATGTTATAATTTATAGACTGATTAGTTGTCACACATGCTCATCGAAGCGACAATATCATGATCTTTACTCCTAATTGGACAAATCTTTACATCTCTTAATTATTATGGGATATTTTGTTTTTTATATTGGAACTGTTTTTTTATGGAGATGATCGGAGTTTACATTTTTACGATAAGTGTTTTTATATCTTTAACAATCTTATTATTTGCAAAACATTACAACTCGAACCTCTTAGTTTGTAGCGCTAAACCTAGCGCTTCCATTAGCTTTCTCGTTTTAGCATTAATTTCTCATGCGTTACTCTCAAAATACGGTATCATTATTTTGGGCGCTTTAACTTTTTCCGTAGTAGGTGATATCCTTTTACTAAAAAATAACAATCGTTTTTTTATTGCGGGTTTAATCTCTTTTCTCATTGCCCATGTTTTTTTTATTATTGCTTTTTTAATACAAATATCTTCTTTTACTTACTTGTATTTTACCTTTGTACCATGCCTCATATTTAGCTTTGCTATTGCTTGTTGGTTAATTCCAAAAGTCGAACGAGAACTTAAAATCCCTGTTATCATTTATATGTTGGTAATAACAATTATGTTGTCTTGTGCTATTGCTTCATTTTATACAACAACAAATTATTTGATTTTAATTGGTGCACTTTTATTTTATTTCTCAGATCTATCCGTAGCACGAGATAGATTTTGTGCAGCAGGGATATTAAACTTGGTCTGGGGATTAACATTTTACTATACCGCTCAAGTGTTATTAATATTTTCAATACATTACACCCCACATTCCGCGGATCTGAATTAGAGAAATTTCGGATTTTTCATGCTACGAT
>CAYGUK010000138.1:6131-9101 GCA_964352985.1 uncultured Legionellales bacterium | reverse complement strand
GATAAATTCTGAGCCTTGCAATGATTGTGTTTCACCTAAAAGATCGGTACCAAAACCAATTTTAACGCCCGCTTTTTTGGCAATCTCAAGCGCATTTAAACCATTTTCAAAAACGATAGTTAATTTATCTAAGCTAACTTGTGGAAAACCTAATTGTTTGCCGACTTTATTGATGGCATGAAATGTCGCAAGCGTAGGATCGAGATAAGCGTTATGTTCTTTCATGAGGTGCGCGGTTTCTTCATCGAGTAAATTGCCATGTTCAATCGAACGAATACCACTTTTTAAACAGCGTTTAATTGCTTCGCTACTATAAACATGAGCCATGACATAGGTATTCCATGATGTAGCTTCTTCTACAATTGCCGTTAATTCTTCTAATGAATATTGTAAACTCATTAATGGATCGCTCGGCGAAGAGACACCACCTGATGCGCAAATTTTAATTTGCGTGGCGCCTTTACGTAATTCTTCTCGTGTTGCTTTTCGAACTTCGCTGATGCCATCAGCAATTGTAAATAAATCTTTACCAAGATAATGGCAATTGCAGGCGTTAACGGCAGGGTCATTTAATGATCGAAAATCAAGATGGCCGCCTGTTTGACTCAAGGGTTTTCCCGAATAAAAAATTCTAGGTCCAGGAATAATGCCTTGTTTAACAGCTTCTGCAATTCCATAATCCGCACCACCTGCATCACGGATAGTGGTAAATCCACGTTGCAAAGTATTGCGTAAACTTTTCGCTGCAAATTGGGACGTATAAGTTAACGATTGATTTAATGTTTTTGAAATATTAATTTCTGAAAGCATGCAATGAAAATGCGCGTCAATTAATCCGGGCATGAGATAGCCACCGTTTACATTAATTTGTTGAGCTTGATTAAGTGGCGTGGCATTGGGTGTAATTTCTTTGATGAGATTATCTTCTATGATCACTGTTTGATTTTCATGAATGGTTTCTACAGTCGTATCAATAATATTTGCATGGTTTAATTGTATAATCGCCATCTTGTTTCTCCCAGAAGATAAGTCAATTGAGTTTACTTAAATTTAAAGTTGAATACGAGTTTTAATCATTGGAATGAAATCTTCTGCAATCCTTAAATTTATAATTTGTTAATTGTAAATATTGGCAATTTTCGGTGAACCTTTTTAACTATTACACGTTTCCATTCAAAATATGAGACAAAAAATCATGTAGTGCATTGTTGCGCACAATTGTATATAATTCACCGGTGCTTATTTAACAGAGGTTAATTAAGCGTTAACAAAACTTAATATTAAACATTCGTGTTAACTAAGTAATTGATTTTTTTAATGGCAATTTTTGCGTGTATTTATATATGCGCATTTTACATCTAACTTCTTCATAAATAAACAATTCAAGTGGTAGAGTTAGTTACAATTGCTAAAAGCTTAGGGTACACTATGCCCCTTCGGTGAATTTGAGTGCATGTAGGAAACGATGCGGTTAAAACATATTAAATTAGTAGGATTTAAATCCTTTGTAGATCCCACAACGGTAAAGTTACCCAGTGATATGGTTGGGATTGTTGGACCTAATGGTTGTGGTAAATCGAATATTATCGATGCGGTCAGATGGGTGATGGGTGAAGGTTCAGCTAAACATTTGCGTGGCGAGTCAATGGCAGATGTTATTTTCAATGGTTCATCAGGCCGTAAACCAGTTGGCCAAGCACAAATCGAACTTGCCTTTGATAATAGTGATGGCAGTTTAGGTGGGCAATACGCAAGTTATAGTGAAATTGCGATTCGTCGCGTAGTTGTGCGAGATGGTACTTCTACTTATTATCTCAATGGGACTAAATGTCGTCGCAAAGATATTCTAAACGTTTTCATGGGCACAGGTCTTGGTCCTCGCAGTTATGCGATTATTTAACAAGGCATGATTTCACGCGTTATTGAAGCAAAACCTGATGAATTACGCATGTATTTAGAAGAAGTCGCCGGTACTTCAAAATACAAAGAACGTCGCCGAGAAACTGAAAATCGTATCAATCACACCAAAGAAAATTTAGATCGATTATCTGATATTCGTGATGAACTTGAAAAACGTATTAATCATCTTAAACGTCAAGCCAATGCTGCCGAACGTTATAAAGTATTAAAAGATAGTGAACGATTAGTTAAAGCGCAATTACTGACATTGCAATGGCAAGAAATTAAAGATCAAATTTCTCAACAAGAAATTAAAATTCAAGAAACTGAAGTTATTTTAGAATCTAAAATTGCAAAAATTCGCCACGTTGATAAAGAGAGTGAACAACAGCGTGAAACATTGATTGAACTCACTGAATTATTTAATGAAATTCAATCGCGTTATTATAGTATTGGTGCGGATATTGCTCGCATCGAGCAAGCAATTCAATCTCGTCAAGAACGTTCTACTCAAATCAAAAAAGATTTACAAGAAAGTGAATCGCAATATAATGAAATCGAACAACAGTTAGTAACCGATCAAGCTCAACTCGAAGAATTAAGCGGTGAGTATGAAACCTTAACACCGCAATTATCTATCACCAAAGAGCAAGTTGAACAAGCTGTTTCTAAGTTAGAAATGACTGAAGAACAAATGCGTGAATGGCAACAAGCTTGGGATGAGTTTAATCAACAGTCTGCGTCTATTGCGCAAACGGCACAAGTTGAAGAAACACGAATCCAGCATTTAGAACAACGAATTGATGGCGCAAGAGAGCGTAAATCTAAATTAGAGTTAGAGTTTAATGCCATCGATATTCAACCCATCCAAAATAAAGTGACAGAACTATCAGAATCACTCGATATTAAAACGGAAATTTTGGCAGAGCATGAAGACAGTCTGCAAACAATTTTTTCTAATATTTCCGAAAGACGTCAACAATTAGATGCGTTAAATCAACAACTAGATGAAGCTAAAAATGATTGTCAAAAAACCATGGGTAAAGAAGCTTCTTTAAAAGCCTTGCAGGC
>CAYGUK010000138.1:0-6121 GCA_964352985.1 uncultured Legionellales bacterium | reverse complement strand
AAGAAAACACCATGCAATGGATAAACAGTCACGATTTACAATCACAACCTCGCTTAGCACAAACCTTGCAAGTTGAGTCAGGTTGGGAAAAAGCAGTAGAAACAGTATTAGACGATGTTTTACAAGCCATATCGGTTGATAATATTACAACGCTCTTTGATCGTTTTGACACCTTGCCTGAAGGCAATATTGCTTTTTATACTGATGCGGATAAAAAATCTTGTGCTGATAATTCTCTCGCAAGTAAAATTATTTCAAATAATATTCCGCCACGGTTATACGATATTTTTGTTGCTGATGATATCTCGAATGCTTTAGTTTTATTACCTCATTTACAACCACAGCAATCTATTATTACGCGTGATGGAATTTGGTTAAGTCAACATTGGTTAAAACAATCTGTCGTTGAAGATGCGAAAGGTGGTGTGATTAAACGAGAAAAAGAATTACAAGAATTAGCTGAACTTATTGCCTGTCTTAATCAAACAATTGAAGATTTGCAACAACAAATCAATGAACACAAAACAAATATTGCTGACTTAGAAGACGAACGCGAGGAAAAACAAGCGAGTTTAACCTCCGTCAAAATCACTTTAGGTGAAATCCATTCGCAATTAGATCATAAACAAAAAGAATTAATCCAATTGCAAAAACGCGAGCAACAATTAAAAAATGATATTGCTGATATTGGTAGTGCGTTACAAGAAGATGAATTATTACTTTCCGGCTCTAGACAAAAATGGCAACAAGCATTAATGAATATGGAAGGCGATGAGGAGAAACGTCAACAATTTTTAACTCGACGTGATAATTGTCGTGAGGCACTCGAATTTGCTAGAGAGCATTCTCGCTCTTCACGTGATGAGTATCATCAAATTGAATTACAAGTGCAAAATATTCATGCGCAAATTGAATCCTTAAAAGAAATTACGCAACGGTTACAAAAACAATATCAAACAACCAAAAATCGTTTAGAGCAATTACGCCAAATGCTAAGTGAAAACGAAGCACCTTTAGAATCCATGGGCGAAGAACTTCAACAACATTTAGAAAAGCGTTTAATTGTCGAAAAAGAATTACACGAAGCTAGATCAAAAGTTGAAAATCTCGAGCAACAACTTCGAAATCTTACAAAAGAGCGCAACAATGAAGAAGAAAGCTCACAAACAATTCGTAGTCAACTTGAACGTTTACGCATGGATTGGCAAGGTTATGCTGTTAAAAGAGATACTATCTTAGATAATATTAATGTGTCTGACTTTAATTTAGAAACTTTACAAAACGAAATGCCAGAAGAAGCAGCGATCGCACCATGGCAAGAAAAAATTGCGGATCTAGAACGAAAAATTCAACGTTTAGGCAATATTAATTTAGCCGCAATCGATGAATATGACATGGCTGTTGAACGCAAAAAATATCTTGATGCGCAAAATGATGATTTAGTCGAAGCCTTAGAAACACTAGAAAATGCCATTCGTAAAATCGATAAAGAAACCAGAACACGATTAAGAGAAACATTCGATAGCGCGAAAGCGAATTTCCAAGCTAACTTCCCTAAAATATTTGGTGGTGGTAGTGCTGATTTAGAATTAACGGGTGATGATTTATTAGAATGTGGTGTGCGTGTGATGGCACGTCCACCCGGTAAACGTAATAGTACGATTCACTTACTTTCTGGTGGTGAAAAAGCATTAACAGCGATTGCGCTTGTGTTTGCTTTATTCCAATTAAATCCTGCACCATTTTGTTTATTAGACGAGGTGGACGCACCATTAGATGATGTTAATGTTGGTCGTTTCTGTGAACTCGTGAAAGAAATGTCAAAACAAGTGCAATTTTTAGTGATCACTCACAATAAAGTGACGATGGAAATGATGCATCAATTGACAGGGGTCACCATGCATGAACCCGGTGTTTCACGTTTGGTTGCGGTAGATGTTGATGAAGCAGTATCATTAGTAGAAGCCTGAGTTAGGATAGTTTTCGACATGTTTTTGAGAATATTACTAATCATTATTCTTGTTATATTACTTGTGTTGCTTGTCGCTGCTGTTATTGCTTATCGTAAAAAATCGATACAACGAGAAAAAGAAATGGAACAAGCGTTTTTAAATTCCATTCTGATTTCAGAACAAAATCCCGAACAATCTTCAACAACAAATACGACAAAAATTGATGCGATAATTGGTGATAGAACGTTAACTGAATTAGGATTTGGTGCGTCTGCTACACCCATCAACATACCGAGCCAAGAAGGTCAGCAGTTTACCTTATTTATCAGTGCAAGACAGATGAGCCCGATACCCGGATATTTTTTGCTACAACAAATTTTATTGCAAGGTATGCGTTTTAGCAATAATAAAAAATTCCAACGTTATGAAGAAAAAAATGGTAAAGGTCGTATTATTTTTTCACTCGAGGATCCCGACCAAATAATCGACATGGCAAAAATTGGTTTACTTAATAGTCGACGGTTGAAAATTACCTTAACGAAATCGAATTTAGATGAATTAAAAAAAGATTTATCCTTGATGATAAAAACAGTCGAGGAATTAGCCAGTCAATTAGCTGGTAATATTACCGATCATCACAATAATGTATTAACAGTTGAAGAAATTCAGCAGCTTGCTGAAAATCTAAGTATTAATAGTCAAGTGCAATAATAGGAGAGATTAATGAAATTATATTTAGCACACTGTGGATATTATGACAATACGGGTTATGGCATTTATGAAAGCCACACTAACTTTTTTGTTGTCGCAGAAGATGAAAAAAAAGCAAAAGCAAAAGCGAAAAATTTGCCAGCTTTTATCGATAAAAAAATGCATATTGATGGGCTGCAAGAAATCGATGTGGTTGATGGTTATCAAGTTCAACTAAAACGCACAGATAGTCCTGTTGAAGTAAGTCATGTTATTAGTTACGCGCAAGATGAAATTTAATCAATATGTCAAAAGCGATCATTAAAAAAATTAATCAACTTAAAGAAGAAATTAATCAACACAATTATCGCTACTATGTTTTAGATGATCCTACAATTCCTGATGGTGAATATGATCGTTTATTTCGAGAACTTGTTGAACTCGAAAAAACTAATCCAGAATTGTTGACGACTGATTCTCCCACGCAACGCGTGGGAGTTATTCCTTTGAGTCAATTTCAACAAGTTACACATGTTGTGCCTATGCTTTCCTTATCTAATGCGTTTAATGAGGAAGAATTTTTAGCTTTCAATAAAAGAGTGTTGGATAGATTAAAAATTCAGCAAGATATTGAATATGTTTGTGAACCCAAACTAGATGGCTTAGCGGTTTCTCTACTATATAAAAAAGGGCAATTCGTTCAGGGGGCAACACGTGGTGATGGTAAAACTGGCGAAGATATTACGCAAAATCTTCGAACCATTAAAGCGATTCCCTTAGTGTTACGGGGGCATTCGTTTCCGGATGAATTAGAAGTCAGAGGCGAAGTGTTCATGCCCAAAGCGGGTTTCAAAAAACTAAATGAAAAAGCCGCGTTGAATAATGAAAAAACATTTGCGAATCCAAGAAATGCCGCGGCAGGAAGTTTGCGTCAACTCGATGCCAAAATAACGGCAGAACGTCCCTTAACCATTAATTGTTATTCTATTGGTAAAGTGACTGGCGATAGATTAGCTGATACGCATTTTAAAACCTTACTCGTCTTAAAAGAATTGGGCTTTCCAATTAATGACGAAATTAAAAAAGCAGTGGGCACATCTCAATGTTTTGATTATTACAAACAAATTAGTGCAAAACGTGAAAAATTAGATTACGAAATTGATGGGATTGTTTATAAAGTAAATGATTTAGATTGGCAGGAGAAATTAGGTTTTGTATCAAGAGCACCACGATTTGCCATTGCTTATAAATTTCCAGCAGAAGAAAAAATAACAACAATTGAAAAAGTCGAATTTCAAGTTGGTCGAACGGGTGTGTTAACACCTGTTGCCAGATTAACACCTGTTTTAGTGGCGGGCGTGACAGTGAGTAACGCAACCTTGCATAACATGGATGAAGTGAATCGAAAAGATGTGCGGGTTGGTGACACGGTAATTGTGAGACGAGCTGGTGATGTGATCCCTGAAGTAGTGTCAGTTGTCCTTCATGAACGGCCTGCAAAAACAAAAAAAATAATGTTACCCAAAAAATGTCCTGTTTGTGGCTCAGATGTCGAAAAACCTGAAGAAGAAGCTTTCGCACGTTGCACAGGTGGGCTTTATTGTCAGGCACAAGTTATCGAAGCAATTAAACATTTTGTTTCACGCAAGGCGATGGATATTGAAGGGTTAGGCGAAAAATTAATTTTACAATTAGTACAAGAAAAACTAATTTCAAATGTTGCAGATTTATATTCTTTAACGCACATGCAATTAGCTGATTTAGATCGCATGGCAGTAAAATCTGCGCAAAATATTTTAGATGCGTTAGATAAAAGCAAAACGACGACGCTTGCACGTTTTATTTACGCATTGGGTATTCGTGAAGTGGGAGAAACTACGGCAGCAAATTTAGCAAATGAAGTGGGAGAATTATCAACGTTAATGTCATTAAATGCCGAAGCCCTGCAAGATATTGAGGAGATTGGAGCTGGGGGTGCGGACCATCTTGTTAGGTTTTTTAAGCAAGCACATAATCGTGAAACGATCGAACGCTTAATTAACGTTGGTATTCATTGGCCGAAAAGCAAACCAAAAAATAAAGAAACACTGGTATTAGCAGGTAAAACGTTTGTTTTAACCGGGACACTAGAATCATTATCTCGTGACCAAGCAAAAGAACAATTACAAAATTTAGGTGCAAAGGTGGCGGGCAGTGTTTCTAAAAAAACGGATTACGTTGTGGCTGGGGATGCGGCAGGTTCTAAGTTACAGAAAGCCTCAGAGTTGGGGATTGAAATCTTAAATGAGCAGCAGCTTTTAGTCTTGTTAAGTAAAAATTAAATCGTAATATTTATTTAAGTTTAGCGTGATATATTTTTTTCTGTAAAAAAAACAAAAGATAATCAGAATTACTTTACCATGAGTGATGTTTTTAAATTAGCAGATGATTTACCTAAAATGGAAACTGATGAAGATGAAGAAAACACTGAACAAATTACAAGTCCGATTCGATTATATTTTGCAGGTTGTAGAACAGTTAATTAGGTAATCAACTTTTTTATAAATGACCTAAAATTTCACGCATGGTTGATTTCATTAGTTCAATCGCAATACGATTTGCGCCACCTCGTGGAACGATAATATCTGCGTAACGTTTTGACGGTTCAATGAATTGCAAATACATGGGACGAACAGTTTGTTGATATTGTTCAATCACACCTGCAAAATCTCGTTTGCGTTCGATAATGTCTCGTTTTAAACGTCGAGTTAAACAAATATCAAGTGGTGTATCCATATAGATTCGCATGTCCATTAAATCACGCAAACGTTGCTCAACAAAAAGTAAAATACCTTCAAGTACGACGATATGATGTTGCCCAACATGGCGAACGTTTTGTACTCGAACATGTTTTGAGAAATCATAAATAGGCACATCAATTGCTTTGCCTTGTTGTAAATCATGCAAATGTTGAATTAATAAATCATGATCAAATGCTTCTGGATGATCATAATTTAACTTTGATCGTTCTTCAAAACTTAAATGATTTTGATCTTTATAGTAAGAATCTTCAGGAATAACCACCACATGATCGGAGCCAATTTCATCAACAATGGTATTTGCTAAAAGGCTTTTACCAGAAGCTGAAGCGCCGGCAATACCAATGATCATTGTTTTTTTATCCATTAGATTTCCCCAAATTAGGATGCTTGCAGTCAATTTTGAATGGTGCTGAGTATATATGCATTTATAGTCTGGTTTCAACTAATGGCGTTTTAATAACATGTAAACTGCGCCCATACCGCCATGTTTTTGGCTAGCTGAACAAAAGGCCAACACCTTGGGATGATGTCGTAGCCAGTTATTGACTCCATTTTTTATTTGTGGGTATTGAGAATGTCGACCTTTACCGTGAATGATTAAGATACAACGTTTATGTGTTTTACAACAATAAGTTATAAATTGCTCTAGTTTTTGTTTTGCACTTTCATATGTTTCTC
>CAYGUK010000137.1:0-9217 GCA_964352985.1 uncultured Legionellales bacterium | reverse complement strand
TAAGTGCCGTTAACCTGGCTTTGCCAGGTTAGGCAGTATTATCAGGGTAACTATTCAGCATAAATGCTGAATAGTTACAAAATAACAATAAATTAACTCCAAAAAGAATTTTTACAATGCCAAAAAATCGTAATTATCGAGTCAGTTATCAAGCTAATCGTAAATCAAAAAATAGCGATGTTATAACACAGTATCGTTTTAGCATCGGTAGCCATCATGCCAATAGAAAAGAACAACAAAAACCAAATACAATATTATTGGCAGCGGCGCCTATAAGAAAATCAGCACTTATTCTTCTTACGTTAATCATGACAGCTGAAATGATCAATGTCGCAACGGCCGAAAAACTAGACACACCAAAAAAAGGCGCATTAAAAACGGCAAGAAGAGTGAGTCGTAAAATTTGTCAGATGGCGCCGGATGTTGTAATTACTAATAGTCCATCACAATCACAAAATATTCCAATTAGCTTTTTCCATGGTTCTGCCTATCCAAGTTGTGTGATTAAACAACTTGAACAAAATATGGGTCGTATTCCTGAAAAAATGCCAGGGAAAGTAATATTGGCGGGAGAATGTTTAACAACTTATCAGCGATTTTTAGTATGGGATGACACCATCAAGAATAAAGATATTGAACATATTACTCTACTGCGCAAAAAACTAGAAAATAATAGAGTAACATGGAATAAGAAATTTATGCTTGATTTACGTGGCATAAATGATCCCACATTAATTAATCAAATAACCAAAGTATGGAAGCAATTTGTAGAAATTGTATTATGTTTAAAGCAAGCATCATTTATTCGACAATATTCACGTGGTGGTCGCTGCAATGAAACCATGATAACCACCTTGGCTAATTTGTTATATCGATTAGCGGAAGAAAGGTTAGATATGAAAATACAGGTTGTTGATATTGAGATGGTTAAAGGTAGTGATCATACCTTTTTATTATTAAATAGCGATATGGGGGATGTTTCAATTTCACCTAGTGATGATAGTGCTGAAGCAATTACAAATGCGAAACGTGCAATTTTGCAGCTAAAATGGAGTGGTGATATCTGTGATTCATGGAATATTAGAGAAAGTGGCAGAGGTTTATTTTACCCTTATACAAAAACAAAAGATTCGACTTATTTACCTCAGCAAGCTGAATGGATAAAATTAGAAATGCAATCATTTTCTACAGTCGCTGCAGTCTTACAACAATTACCCGGTCTTCCTAATAATGTAGTCAATAGAATAAAAAATGAATTTTCACGTTTAGGTTTATTACATTCACGATATTCTGATGAACAAAGTTGTAGATCGGTAATGTATCCTTAATTTAAGCCGTCTTTTTATTGCATATGCCAACCATGGGAAACCAATAAAGATTGCCCTGTTAAAGCATTATTCGGAAAAGCCGCCCATTAAATGAATATTAACGACGCGTTGCCAGTCTTCATAATCAAAATCGATAATGGAAGAAATATGTTGAATACCAGCATTACTCACTAAAATATCAACTTTACTAAAATTATTAATAATACTTACGACACCTTCATTGACTTCCGCTTTATTTGTTACATCCATGGTAATGGCTAAGGTTTCTTTTAAGTATTTTTCTTGAATTTCATCTGCGGTTTTTGATGCGTTTTCTTGATTAATATCGGCAATGACGACGTTGGCTCCATGATGAGCGTAGACTTCTGCAATATCTTTTCCGATGCCTGTGGCAGAACCGGTGATGAGCGCAACTTTTCCTTTTAAGTTCATTGAGTTAACTCATTGTTAGTAGCGTGTTTATTATACTGTTTTCAGCCATCCTCCTACAGTTTTCATGATATTTGGCTTTAAAATATTAAAAATCAATGAGTTAGCGTCACCTCCAGGTACTTTGTGCAAATATGGTCTAAACTTATTAATAAGGGCAAGTAATATAAAATTGAGGATGACAATGGATAAAATAGTGTTACATCCAACTTCTACCGCACAATGGCATGCCTTAGTGAATGAGGCACAAGATTTGTGTCAATTTCTATTAAATGAAGAAGTGGAAAGTTATCTTGTATTTTTACTCATGCGTTTTTCTGAACGACCTGAAATGGCAAAAAGCGTGTTAGCCTTAGAATTTATTGAAGGATTAAAACGCATCGGCGAACAACGCCATGATAAGTTACGAGATATTGGTGATAAATGTTTATTGTTTTCTGGCTTTTTTCCAGAACATGCTGAACGCAAAAGAGTGAGCACGAGTTATTTTATTGATTTAGGACAAAGCGCTTATAGTTTATTAGCCGATGGTTTTCATCAAACCGCAGAATTATTTAATTCGTTATCTCATAGTTTTGAAGCCTTAATGGGGATTTTAAAGGCGATGAGATTGTTAGCTAGAGTCAATGATCATTTGATTGAAAAAAAGTTTTCGCTAGCAGTTGAGTCAAATGAAATTACAATTCCAATAAACGTAGAGGGGAGTCAAATCCATTAATAAGAAAGAGGATGTTGTGTTTTTGTGTGCAGTTTAATTTCAGGAACACAACATCCCATCGGGTTTTAAGATTCTAACAATTCTGCAAAATCACAGTCGTTAAGTGGTAATTCATCAAGCGTTATTTTACGTGATACCCGACCAAAATTACCGGTACTACTTAAGATATTTGTCTCAATCCATTCAGAAACAGAACTACAAAGCACCAGAATTAATTGAGGATTTTTTTTAAATAGATATCCCATACATTTTTTAACTTTGCTAAAAATTGATCATCTTTTGATCCCATCCAAGATAACTCGTCAAAAAAAATGATACAGCGACCTTTCTTGAACTTCTCTGCCATTAACATAAAAATTTAATGCCAATCATCAAATTTCACGAAAGGAAAATGAGTTTGTGTCGCATATTGTCGCATAAACTCATCGCGTTGATCTTGGGCTGTTGTTTTGTTTTCTGGTGCGAGTCCGGCGAAATGATAAAAAGGTAATTTCTTTGCAAATTCTTCGATTAATCGTGACTTACCTATTCGACGAAGTCCTCGTACCACGACAATGCTCGCGACTCTTCGCGCTAAGCGCTGATTTAATTTGCGAGTTCTTGATGTCTTCCAATAAATGATACGGTCTTAGTCATCTGCTTTCTTAAACTTGCGATAGATTAAGAAATAAATATTATCCTAATACAAATCAATTGGTTAAAGTAGAAAAGTAGCCATTTAAAAAATAAAGACAAAAAAAGAGGATGCTAAACCCATTCGCGTGCAGTTTCCAGGTTTAGCATCCCATCGAGGTACAGAACATTCCCTTTGGCTTTGAGTGCAGTTGCAAACTCGTTACTGAGAATTTTCATTTTTGTTTTGATTTTCTCTAAAGTAATTCGTGACTTCATCAACAGGTAATGGTGTTGATAAATAATAACCTTGGCCCAATCTTGCGCCATGGTCGATTAAAAATTGTAGCTGTGTCTGAGTTTCAATACCGGGGCAAATAACTTGCATTCCTGTATTGTGTCCGAGATCTAAAATGCACTTGATAGCAATGGTATCATGTTTATTATGTAAACAGTGTTTAACAAAACTCGGATCCATTTTTAAAATATCAACAGGTGCTTTTTTCAGATAATTAATACTACTATAAGATTGTCCAAAATCAGAAATACATAATTTAATTCCAATGTCTTTAAAGTTTCTCAACATAATTTGAACTTGTTTGGGTGATTTGTGAATCGTTTCTTCTGTTATTTCTAAAACAATATTTTTACACGGTAAATTTGATTGCTCTATAATTTTCAATAAGGATTGAAATAAATCATAATCATAAAGTTGATGCGCTGATATTTTTAAATAAAGATAGTGGTTATCGCTGCCACTTAATTCCAACCAATATTCATAATCATGACAAGCATGTTGCAAAATCCATTCGCCGATGGGGATCATCAATCCTGCTTTTTCTGCAACCGGTATAAATTCTCTTGGCCCAATAATATCTAATTTAGGATGTTTCCAACGAATTAAGGCTTCATGCGCAAATGGCGTTTTTGTGGCTAAGTCATAAATAGGCTGATAATTAAGATAAAATTCATTTTCATAAAAAGCATGACGTAGATCAAGCTCAATTTGATAGCGCCGGTTATCATCAGCATGCATTTGCTCATTATAAAAATAGTAATTAATATTGGGATTTTCTTTACAAATGTGTAATGCAGTTTTTGCATTATTAAGTAGAGATTGTGGGGTGACACAATCGTCGGGATAAATACTGATTCCCATATTGATTTTAGGCGTAATTTGTAAATGACTTGGGACCATGTTTTGTAAAATTCTTCGTACAATCATGCCCACTTCAAAGTGATCGGAAATTTCTTCGATAAGAATGGCAAATTGATTATGTTCAATTTGATTAATGACATCATTACGGCGCAAACCATTATAAAGCCTATCCTTTAATGAAGAAATAAAATTAGCCATTTCATTTAAACTTAGCTTTTTTTCTAATTCTTTATAGTGATCAATTTCTGCAATTAATAACGCGTTACGTCGGCAATAACGTCTAGAACGTGCCAAGTAACGTTTAATTAATTGTTGGAATATCATTTTTTCGTTACATAATCTATCTTCGATAGTCGCTTTAGTGATCGCATTTTTTATGGTCATTGCTAATAATTCAGAAGATAGTTGATCACGAATAAGAAAAGTACTGATCCCTTTTTGTAATGGGCTATTTTGAAAATAATTTTGAGAGGAATCGATTAGAACAATAATCGGAATAGCTTTTTCAATATGATTTTCAACGATGATATCGATAAATTCAAAACCATCAAAATCAAATAAACAGAAATCCAATAAAATGCAATCAGGCTTTAAAGTTCTACTTAAAGCCACGCCTTCATGTCCAGAGTCAGTTAAAATAATATCGTAGTTTTGTTGTTTGTTGTTATTCAGATACTGCTTACAATTTTCTCTGTCACATTGTGTTCCGCCAACGATTAAAACTCGTTGTAAAGGTAATGTCATCGCACAACATCCGTAAACGTCTATCTATCGCTAAAATTCAATACTCCAATAATTATAGACTAGTAAAATCGCTCACAAGTTCAATGAGCGCATGCACAATTTGACTTTTTTCAGTGAAGCAAACAATCGGTTATAATATATCAAGGGGTTAGCGTTGAAGGCTAAAATGTTTAGAGTAGTGATTTCGATGAATTCTTGTAGTTTAATATACTAAATCAAAAGCTATGTTAAGGGTTTTAATTATGCCAGATAAATATTTAGTACTTGGTAATCCAATTGCACACTCATTATCGCCACAAATTCATCGCTATTTTGCACTTCAAACAGGTGAGGATATTCAATATCAAGCTCATTTAGTCGAGACTAATTTATTTTCACAAACCGTCAATGACCTAATCAACACAGGTATTCTTGGGTTTAACATTACGGTGCCATTTAAAGAACAAGCCTTTGATTTTGTTGATGAAAAAAGTGATGCCGCGATAAAAGCAAGAGCAGTGAATACTATAAAAGTATTAGAGAATGGAAAAACGTTAGGTGAAAATACAGATGGTAGGGGATTTTTAAATGATCTTGTTACACATAAAAAATTTAAATTACAAGATAAACGAATTTTAATTCTTGGGGCAGGTGGTGCCACGAGAGGAATATTAGGCCCGTTATTATCAGCAAATTTGCAAGAAGTTGTTATTGCAAATAGGACGCTGGAAAAAGCAAAAAATCTCATTAATGAATTCTCTGAATTTTCAAATTTAACAGCGCATCATTTATCAGCCATTCCTGCAATGAAGTTTGATTTGATTATCAATGCGACTTCTGCAGGTTTACAACAACTCACTATTTCTATTCCGACAAAGTGTATTGAAGAAACAACAATTTGTTATGATCTTTCCTATGGAAATACAGCTAAATATTTTATTGATCAAATGAATTTAATGGGCGCGAGAGACTGTTATGATGGATGGGGCATGCTGGTTGAGCAAGCAGCATTAGCGTTTAATATTTGGCGGAATATTAAACCTAATACAATGAGTCTAGTACAAAATCGCAATATTTTATAAATCCCATAAAAAAAGTGTTGTACCTAAATTAGCATTATGTTATAGTATAACTCAATTGCTGGTAACAATTTACAACATAATTTAAATACTTTTATTTATTATTGGGTGCTAAAAAATGAATATACAGTCTATTGTTCACATCACAGGGCTAAATCGTATAAATATGGATCCTCAAATTACATTAGATTTTAGAATCAAAAATTTAATCGATAATGGTTATGATCGCATTATTCGAAACATTAAATTAATGTTACTATTTTATCGTAAAAATATTCCAGAAAATAAAATACACTTAGTTGAATTGGTTGATCAAATCACTGAGTATTTTGATTCTGTTGATAATCATAGTAATAATGCGTTTAACTCTTATTTACTGATGAGTTATATCAATGAAATTCGTTTATATTTAATTTCACAGCAAAATCAAGATTATTATAATTTAATTATGCTGATTTCTGATTTCTTGGCAGAAGAATTATTAAATTATGATTTCAAAGTGCCAAATTTTTCTGATAGAAAAAAATACAGTATGTTTGAATTATTTCTCGAACAAGCGTTATCTAATTTTGAATTGCAAGCTTATTTAAAAACAGACTTACCGTGTGCTAACTCTGTCTAGTTAGTTGTTAGTTACCCATGAAGGGTGTGCCATAACTTGCCTGGGGCCGTGCTGTGAAAATTATCCATGATGAACCATAGTACGGCTTTTTTTTTCAATTTTTCTCAATAAAAAATTTCCCATGTTATGTTAGAATGCGATTAAGCTAAGCGGAGAAATAACATGCAGGAAAAAATTGTAAAGGCTAAATCGCTTCGAGTTTTTCAAATCAGTGATACGCATTTATATGCTGAAAAATCTAAAAAATTAAAAGAAGTGGAAACTTACCAATCCTGTCAAAATGTACTAGACGATATTGCAACTCGTTTTCAACCTAATCAACACGATATTTTATTAGTGACAGGTGATTTAGTTCATGATTATTCCACACAAGCATATCAACATCTCAAAAATTTAGTGTCAAAATATAAATGGCAAATTTATTATATTCCAGGAAATCATGATGATTCAAAACAACTGTCAGCCGCACTTTTAGAAATGCCGAGCATGCCTTTTATTCAAACTATCTCAACTGAAAATTGGGATTTAATCTTAATTAATAGTCAACTTGATGATAGAACGGATACAGAATTTAATTCCGAACAACTCAGTGAAGTTAAAGCAGTATTAGAACGAACAAAACATAATATTTTGCTAGCACTTCATCATAATTTATTTAATATTGGCAGTGAACGTTGTGATCCTTATAAAGTAAAAAATGCCGAAGATTTCATCGCGCTTCTTGAACAATTTGCACAAGTTAAAATAGTTTTATCCGGTCATGTCCATCATGTGAATGAACAAGTGATTAATAATATTGCTTATTTAACTGCGCCTTCAACTTGTTATCAAATAGTTTTAGATGAGCAAAATTTGCAATCTGGATTTCCAGGATATCGATATTTAGAATTAAATGAAGAAAATTTTCTGTCCAAAGTTTTTCGTGTTATACCTTGATTGAAGTCAGATGATTAAGTCTTTTTTTGGCCTGATAATCCAAACCTTGGTGAATGTGGATCAAATAAATCTTCATCCTCATCACTGTAGGTTAGATCACCCTGATGTGTTTCTCTAATAATAGTCGTTGCTTCTGCGTCTTCTGCGGCGACTGTTGTTCTGATAATAGTCGTAGCTTCTGCATCGCCTTCTGGCACCGCTAATGATTCTCTATAGATAGACAAAAACGTTTCGAGAATTTTAGCATAACTCGTTTTTAAAAATGCCGCTAATGAAGTATCTTTAGCGGTGAAATCTTCCAATGAAAAAAAGTGAGATAAGAAAACACGTATGGTATTTTGGTAAAGTGCAAAATGTTGATTAAATGTCGCATCAAGAATCACTTCAGTAAGTGAAGCAAGAATCGCTCGCTGTAACCAATTTGAGGGATACGCATCTAGATTTGGTAATCTTTCATGAAAAATATTCTCTACACGTTGATTGAGTTTTAGTAATATAGGGCTTTCAACCGGAGAGTTTAATAATCGTTGAAATTGGTCGAGAGAATGATGATTTATTGTTTCAATTGAAAAGTAATTCGTAAAACAATAAATCATAAAATAGTAAATATGCTTAAAGATAATACCAGGATGACTAAAATCTTTTTCTTGAAATTGAACACTTAAATAATCAACGCCTCGCCTATTCGGTTTAACATGATCTGTTTCACTGTAGAAGCTTTTCCATACTGAGGTTATATCCTCTATTGATTGTTGCTCGACATTTTCATATTGTTGATAAATTTTGCGGAATTCTATTTGGGGGGGATGAATTGCGAAAACCGTTTTTGCAAATACTCTTATTCCAATTAAGACAGCAGTAATAGTTCTAATTTTTAAAGTGCCAGCATCATGTGATTTTGTATCAAAAAGATTATCAAACATAAATTGGGTCGAAGATTGCACATCTTCAGTTCTCGCAGCCATGTTAATCCTTATCAGCTATCATTTTTTTATATTGTGGCGAAACATCACTTAAAAAAAAATATGATTTTTTAATACAATTTGACGCTAGTGAGCTATTCATCAATAAGAAATAAATATCAATTAAGAGAAGTATTTGTATTAGCTAACATCAGGTCACATTAATCTAACACGAAACAGTCGAAATAAAATAAACTTTAATTGGCAAGTTATCAATTAAAGGATATCGAGAAATCCTATTATTGATCGCTTATTCATTCGAAAACTGAATTGGATGGTTTTTGTATTATTCTGCCGGTTATAGCCGACCTATTTTTGGCGCTATAGCGCAAAAAAGCTGTTGTATTATAGCGCCGGCTATAGTATTCTTATTCGCGGCGTTATAATACGGGATTCATTATGGCTATTTTAGGAAGAGAAAAAGAGATAGAAAAACTTGATCAACTTTATCGATCAAACAAAGCAGAATTTTTAGCGTTATATGGTCGACGGCGTGTTGGCAAAACTTACCTCATTTGGCAGTATTTTAAAGACAAAAAACAAATCTTGTTTTTTGATGTGACAGGTTTACAAAATGGTGATATGGGGGCTCAGATTGCTAATGTCATGGATCGTATCGGCAAAATTTTTTATGGTGGGCTAAAGCTTC
>CAYGUK010000136.1:0-9238 GCA_964352985.1 uncultured Legionellales bacterium | reverse complement strand
GAGAAAGATTATTCCCTGCTGAAGTATAACTACCCGTTGCACCTGGCTCTCTGATCAGAATTGGAATTGAAAAAAAATCAACTGCCGTTGGATTTATCCAACTTCCTGCTTGATTATAGGTAAATTCGATTTTATCAAACAGCGTATAATAGTTTAAATCACGGGTTTGAAATCCATCAGGATCTGGAATGGTTAAATGTGATGGATCAGAATTATCGACATAAAAATCCATTTTTTTACCGACAGAAAAATAAAGACGTCCAGCATCGACAGGTGGAATATTTATTGTATATATTTTTTGACCTTGCTGATTCACGCCTGCACTGAATTGACTTAATGGATAATCATAAGACGATAATAAATCCTGACTTGAAACAATATGGCATTGGCCATTATTGTTCGTCGAAAAAGACATAACGCAAGCTTGATTATTTTTTTGTGCTTTTATAAATAAATAGATATCACTTGCCGGTGCAATATTTGTATTATTGATAATAGTGATAGGCAAGTAATTGGATGCAAAAATCGGGGACATGAGCGCTAATGTAATTAGAGGTATTTTAAAAATAATTTGCATTACGAGGTCTCTTAGAATAAATAAAAATTTTATTTTATTGCTAAACCTATCATACTAGACGTTGAGTAAAATTTTCCCTCTCTCTAAATAGACTAATTGATAGGTTTATACTATTTTAATTTGTCAACGATGTCTTTGCTTACGTTGATAACCAATTTGATGTTCTTCTTTATTTTTAACCTTATTATTGTGATAACTTCTCTCTGATGCTTGTCGTTGTGCTTTCCACATTTGTTGTTTATCAGCAAACCTGGCTTTGTTATTCTCCACATCCTGCTCTTGATCACCCTTACGCTGTTTTGCCAATCCATCAATTTTTTTTCGTAATCTTTCTTTTAAATTATCTACATTACTAGCCATTTCTTATCCTTAATATTTATTAAAAGTTTATAATAATAATCTATTTTTCTTCATAAAAAAAACAGCATTATCTTATCAAATAATACTGTGAAAATAATACCCCATGTTTATTTAATTAATATAGATAGTAATTATAAATATGCTATTTATTAAATTAACTAATAATGTAAAAAAATTATCTAGGAATTCACACTTTGTTGATAATCATTAAATGTGTTGACCCGTCGAATATCGGCACCTAACATTCTGAATTTCTCTTCAATACATTCATAACCGCGATCGATATGATAAATTCTATCGACAATCGTTTCGCCTGTCGCAACAAGTCCGGCTAAAACTAAACTAGCAGAGGCTCTAAGATCAGTTGCCATCACTGGAGCGCCCGTTAATTTTTCGACGCCTCGACAAAATGCGGTATTGCCATTTAAAGTAATATCCGCACCCATGCGTTGCATTTCTTGCACATGCATGAAACGATTTTCAAAAACATTTTCTGTTATCGTCCCACTTCCTTCACCGATAATATTGAGTGCCATCATTTGCGCTTGCATATCAGTTGGAAAAGCAGGATACGGCGCTGTGTTGATATTAACATTTTTAGGCCGTTTGTTTGACATATCGAGTTCGATATAATCAGTGCCTGTATTAATTGACGCGCCTGATTCTTCTAACTTTAATAAGATTGATTCAAGAACCGTCGCACTCACATTTTTAAGTTTTATTTTTCCCTGCGTAATTGCACCTGCAATTAAATAGGTGCCCGCTTCAATTCTATCGGGAAGAATATGATATTGGCCACCATGAAGTTTATCAACGCCTTCAATAATTATTGTCCCTGTTCCTGCACCTTTAATATTTGCACCTAACTCATTTAAGCATTGTGCTAAATCAGCAACCTCAGGTTCACGCGCTGCATTTTTTAATACGGTGGTTCCTTTAGCAAGGGCAGCAGCCATCATTAAATTTTCAGTACCGGTAACAGTCACTGTATCAAAAACTAAATGAGCGCCATGTAAACGCTCTTTGACTTCCGCATAAATATAACCATTTTTCATGTTAATATTAGCGCCCATCGCTCTTAAGCCTTTAATGTGTAAATCAACAGGACGCGTACCAATGGCACAACCACCAGGCATAGAGACTTCTGCTTTACCAAAACGGGTAAGTAATGGACCTAATACTAAAATAGAAGCGCGCATTGTTTTCACTAGTTCATACGGTGCTTGAAATCGAGAAATTAAATTGGGATCAACGGTCACATTCATTGATTCATCTACCATTAATTGCACGCCCATACTACCTAATAATTCCATCATCGTGGTCACATCACGCAGATGAGGAACATTTGATATAGTCACGGGTTCAGAAGCAAGTAAGGTGGCGGCTAAGATTGGAAGTGCGGCATTTTTTGCACCTGAAATTTTAATTTCACCATGTAATGGTTTACCACCACGAATAAGTAATTTATCCATCTCTCCCCCCTTAAATTAACTATTCACTGAATTTATATTTGCTGATATTCACTCTCAGTATAGGCCTTAATACTTAAGGCATGCAATGCACCGGATGCAATTTCATCGCCTATCAAGGCATAAACCATGCGATGACGTTCTAATTTAGATTTATTCTCAAAACAAGCACCTATACAGATTGCTTCAAAGTGCGTGCCATCCCCATTAACCAAGACTCGACAATGATTTAATCCTGCGCTTAATATTGATTCTATTTCTTCACACTCCATTTAGTTCTCCTAAAAAGGCAATTTCACTATCACAAGCTTTAGCAATTTTTTTTATTTGTAATGGTATATGATAAAAAGACAGGAGTTTATGTCTTTTCTTTGCAAAACGCTGCCATTCTAACAATAACACAAGCCCCGCGCTGTTCGATTTGGTTACGCCTTTTAGATGAATATCAACATGTGTTAAATCTTCCATTAAGGTTAAACCTTTATTCAACAATACAGGAACGGTATCAAAAGTCAGTTCACCTGATAATTTAAGTAATTGCCCTTCTAATTTAATTTTAGCGTTTTGCATTATGTGAAGCCATTTTATCTAATAATGTGGGCATGCCACCTTGTGCTAAAATACTGCTAAATTGTGAGCGATAACTTTGAACAAGCGAAACACCTTCAACAATTAAGTCATAAACTTTCCATGTTTGTCCACGCTTAATTAAACGGTAACTCACTGGAATTGACGGTCCATCTTGTCGAATAATACGACTATCAACTCGGACAGTACGTTTGCCTTCATAACCATCTCGTATTGGTAAAAATTTAATGGTCTCATTGGTATATGCAGCTAATGCCGAAGAATAGGTTCTGATAATAATTGTCGTGAAGCGTTCTTTAAATAAACTTTTTTGTTGGCTTGTAGCCTTTTTCCACTCGTTACCTAATACAGCATGTGATAATAAATTCATATCCACATGAGGTAATAAATAAACGCGCACGAGTTTATAAACTTCTGTTGGATTTTTTTTCAGCACTAATTTTTCAGCTTTTAATTTATTAATTAACGTATTTGAAACTTGTTGTAATACCGCAGTTGGTGAAGAATCACCAATCGCAAAACTCGTGATTGAAAAAAATAAAAATATCCATAAAAAAGATCGTTTAATATTCATAGTTTCTGCCTCTAGCTCTTTGAGTTTTTCATATTAAAAAGTAATTGCCCTATTAAATTTTCTAAAATAATCGCGGGTTGTGTATTATCAATGCGTGTGCCATTCTTTAAAAAATCGGGTTTTGCATTTGGATCATCCTGGTAGCCTGGAATAATTGCAATATAATTTGAACCTAATAATCCTTGCGTATAAATATTTGCGCTCGCATGTTCTGCAGCAATTTGATTAAATCTATCTTCAATATTCATTATCACAATAGCATCTAGAGATTGTTTATCAAGTTGAATACTACTCACTTCGCCAATTCGAACACCAGACAATGTTACAGGTGCATGAACTTTTAAATCACCTACATTTTGGAAATCTGCGGAGACTGTATAAGTACTACCAGCCATTAATCCGTTGATACCGCTTACTTTAAAAGCCAGGAAAATCAGTGACACAATACCAGCCAGCATAAATAACCCAACAATAAATTCTAAACCTGCACGTCTCACTCTTTACCATCCTCCCATCATCATGGTGGTTAATACAAAATCCAAACCTAAAATTACAAGTGATGAATTCACCACCGTGCGAGTAGTTGCACGCGCAACCCCTTCTGCTGTTGGTTCACTTGTGTAACCTTGGAATACCGCTATCCAAGTAACCGCAATGCCGAAAACAATACTCTTAATTACACCATTTAAAATATCATAGCGAAAATTAACAGCGCTTTGCATATTTGACCAAAAAGAACCACCATCGATACCAAGCCATTGCACACCAACTAAATAACCGCCATAAATGGCTACCGCACTAAAAACTAAACATAAAATCGGCATCGAAACAAAGCCAGCCCAAAGTCTTGGACCAATAACTCGCCATAAGGGATTGACTCCCATCATTTCCATCGACTCTAATTGTTCAGTCGTTCGCATTAAACCAATTTCAGCCGTTAAAGCAGAACCCGCTCGTCCGGCAAAAAGTAATGCTGTGACAACAGGTGATAATTCACGGACAATACTTAAAGATAAGAGTTGTCCTAACTGTTGTTCTGCCCCAAATTTCACTAACGTATGATGGCCTTGCAGCGCAACCACCATACCAATAAACAGGGCCGATACCACAATAATTATTAGAGACAAAACACCCACTGCAAACAATTGTTCAACAAACCGTTTAAAACTTTGACGTGGTTGTGGAATTTTTATTAAGGTTTGTAAAATTATAATGCCTGAGAAACCCAGATTTTCGCAAAAATTAATGCCATTTCTACCCAATTGTCTGATTGCTTGGATCATACCATTTCCTCAGTCATTAAGTCTTGTTCGAGATTTTTCGCCGCATAATGAAAAGGCACGACACCATCGGGTAAGCCTGAAATAAATTGCTTAACTTGTTCACTATCAGATTGTCTTAAAATATCTGGCGTTCCTTCACCGATAATTTTACCTTCAGCAATAATATATACGTAATCTGCGATACTTAATGTTTCTTCAACATCATGCGATACGATAACCGTTGTTAAGCCTAATACTTGGTTTAACGTTTTAATTAATTTTACTAACACACCTTTACCAATAGGATCTTGGCCCGTGAAAGGTTCATCATACATGATAATATCAGGATCAAGTGCAATGGCTCTTGCAAGTGCAACTCTCCGCGCCATCCCGCCAGATAATTCTGCAGGCATTAAATCTCTTGCGCCTCTTAAGCCTACCGCTTGCAGTTTTAATAGCACGCAATCTCTAATCATCGATTCATTTAATTTGGTGTGGGCGCGTAAAGGAAAAGCGACATTATTAAAAACATTTTCATTCGTGAATAACGCGGCACTTTGATACAACATCCCCATGCGCCGGCGTAAGCGATAGAGTTTTCTTTTACTAAGGCGATGAATATTTTTTTCAAAAACTTGAATCATGCCTTCATGAGGTCGTAATATCCCACCAATTAATCTTAATAAGGTTGTTTTACCCGAGCCACTAGGCCCCATCACGGCAACCACTTTGCCTTTAGGAATTGAAAGATTAATATTATCAAAAATTGTTCGTGAATCGCGTTTAAAAATTAAGCCACTGATTTTTACAACAAAATCATTTGTTTCCACTAATCCATACTGCCGCAACTATTAAGAGTATGCAAAATTAACACAATATTATAGATGGCGCTAGCTGGATTTCGGACTTATTGAAATTGTGTGATTGCACTTAAGTGTAAGTTTTGCAACAATTGTCATCATACATCCGTCTAAATGGGTACAATATATGTCACTGGAGTTAGCTAGCAGCACGACTCATCGTTTTGATGAATTAGGATTAGCTGTGATTAAAACGGAATTACAAGCAATTTCAGCTTTGCTACAAAGAGTAAATAGCGATTTTAATCGTGCTTGTGATTTTCTTTTTCAATGCCATGGCCGTATTGTTGTCATGGGCATGGGAAAGTCTGGTCACATTGCTCGTAAAATTGCAGCAACTTTGGCAAGCACGGGAAGCCCTGCTTTTTATTTGCACCCCGCAGAAGCGAGTCATGGCGACTTTGGTATGATAACAAGCAAAGATGTTGTCATTGCCATTTCTAATTCAGGTAAAACACCTGAAATATTAACCTTGCTACCGCTCATAAAACGTTTGTCGATTCCAATGATTTCTTTAACCGGTAATTGCCAGTCGGCTATTGCCGAAGCAGCAAACGTTAATATTGATGTCAGTGTCGAAAAAGAAGCCTGCCCACTTGGACTTGCACCTACTGCTTCTACCACTTGTGCGCTAGTCATGGGTGATGCGCTTGCCATTGCATTATTACACGCAAGAGGTTTTACCGAAGAAGATTTTGCCTTTTCACATCCAGGTGGAACCTTGGGCCGTCGATTACTTTTAAGTATTAAAGATATTATGCGTGTGGAAAAAGCGATTCCTCGGGTTAAATGCGACACAAAATTAAGTCATGCTTTAGTCGAAGTTTCACAAAAAGGTTTAGGCATGACAACCGTTGTTGATGATGCCAATAAATTATTGGGGATCTTTACCGATGGTGATTTACGCCGAGCTATGGATAAAGGTGTAGATGTTCATGCCATTAAAATTTCTAATTGCATGACGAAAAATGTTAAAACCATTACGGCTAACACCTTAGCGATTGAAGCTTTAAACATTATGGAAAATTATAAAATCACTTCTCTCATTGTTGTTGATGAAAATAAAATTATCATTGGCGCTGTTCACATCCATGATTTATTACGGGCAGGAGTTAAATAATGGCGCTAGACAAAATTCGTTTATTAATTCTCGATGTCGATGGTGTTTTAACTGATAATAAATTAATTTATGACAATCAAGGAAATGAGTTAAAAGTTTTTCATGCCCATGATGGTTTAGGTATAAAATTACTACTAGAACAAGGTATTCAAGTTGCTATTATCAGTGCCAGAAATAGTCTTGCCGTTAATCGACGCATGACTGAGTTGGGTGTTGAATACGTATTTCAAGACGCAAAAGATAAGTTAGCTGTTGCTAAAGATCTTTTAACGACATTAAAACTTTCTTTTTCAGAGTGCGCATTTATGGGTGATGATCTTGCTGATTTAACACTGTTGCAACAAGTTGAGTTTGCCGTTGCGCCTTTAAATGCCGTGCAAATAATCAAAGAAAATGCCCACCTTATCACCACTAAAAACGGAGGCGATGGTGCTGTAAGAGAATTATGTGATTTACTTTTAACTCATAATGCAATACGAAAGAAATATGATGAATAAAACCACCTTGATTAATTTGATATTAATATTAGCTGTTGCAATAACAGCTTGGCTTTTGATTACTCGCACCCAAACAAAAACAAAATTCTTTATTGAACCCAACCAACCTAATATGGTAATTAAAGATTTCACTGCCGTTCGAATGAACACGGATGGTCAGCCAAAATATGAAATCATTTCACCAAATGTAATTAATAACACGAAAACAAATCAAACTGATTTTACTAAACCGATTTTTATTATATATAAAACACCCGCTTCACCCTGGATTATTCATGCTGACAAAGGGATTGCTAATGCTCATTTTCAAAAAATAAATTTAATTGGCAATGTCAGATTATTG
Source organism: uncultured Legionellales bacterium (assembly GCA_964352985.1). Classification (GTDB taxonomy): domain Bacteria; phylum Pseudomonadota; class Gammaproteobacteria; order JAHCLG01; family JAHCLG01; genus CAYGUK01. Next base: position 1,588 of record CAYGUK010000136.1, on the reverse strand, counting down.
CAAAATCCAAGCAAATATAATGTAAAAACACAAGGGACAACGGATCATATTACATTATTTCCTCAAAAAAAATATGCCACCACTGATGCGATTGTTAAACTTTGGCAACCCTATAATAGTATCCAAGGCAAAGGCATGACGGCAGACATGAATAAAGGTGTCATTAATTTACTTTCAGATGTAAGAGCAACCTATGAACAAAATCAAAATTAGTTTTATTTTTTTTATTTTTACGCTACCTTGTTTTGCTATAACAAAACTTACGAATAATAAAACGCCTGTTACCATAACCTCTGATAAAGCTGTTTTCTATCAAAAAATTGGCAAAGGGATTTTTAACGGACATGTTTTGCTTATCCAAGGCACAACAAAAATTGATTCAAATAAAATGATTTTATATATCGATAAAAATAAAAAGTTAAATCATGCTATCGCATATGGTGATCCTGTGGTCTATCATGCTCTTCCTGATCCGCAAAAACCGATGGTCACAGCAACAGCTAAAAAAATGTTTTATTCAGCCTTCAAACATACAGTCACGTTAACGGGAAATGCTAAAGTTGTGCAAGGAGAGAATGTTATTACTGGACCTAAAATTGTATATAACACAATAACAAAAGTAGTAACCAGCCTTCCTAGCCCGAATCAACACACAACAATTATCATTCAACCTGATAAATCATCACAATCAAAAGAGTTTGTATCATGACATTATTACGCGCCGAACATTTAATTAAAACGTATAAAAATCGCAAAGTCGTTAACGATGTTTCGATTCAAATCGAAAACAAAGAAATCGTTGGCTTGCTTGGCCCAAACGGCGCAGGTAAAACAACTTGTTTTTATATGATGGTAGGATTAGTCGCTGTTGAATCAGGAAAAGTATTTTATGAGCAACAAGATATTACGTTGATGCCCATGCATAAACGCGCTCGATTAGGTATTGGCTATCTTCCACAAGAAGCATCTGTCTTTAGAAAACTATCGGTCGCCGATAATATTATGTCTATTTTACAATTACGAAAAGATTTAACTAAAACTGAACGCCAAGACAAATTAGATAAATTATTGGATGAGTTTCATATTAGTCATTTACGAAAAAATAAAGGTATGAGCTTATCTGGTGGTGAAAGACGCCGTTTAGAAATCGCAAGGGCATTAGCCATCGAGCCCAAATTTATTTTACTCGATGAACCATTTGCAGGTGTCGATCCCATTTCAGTTATCGACATCAAGGAAATTATAAAACATTTGAGTGATCGAGGAATTGGCGTGCTCATTACTGATCATAATGTAAGAGAAACGTTAGATATCTGTCAGCGCGCTTATATTATGAGTGAAGGTAGACTTATTGCAGATGGCGCCCCGAATATCATTTTACAAAATCAAAAAGTACGCGATGTTTATTTAGGCGAGGAATTTTACCTTTAAAATAATTATTTTAATTCCATTTATCATTATAGATTTTTTATTAAATATTTATTTCAGAATTAAACGAATTTGTTAGACTAACCTCAGTTCTGGATAACTGCACATAAGTTACTCTGCATTTTACTCATCTTTATTCCTGGCTTGTTTGGCCTCCAAG
>CAYGUK010000135.1:0-9358 GCA_964352985.1 uncultured Legionellales bacterium | reverse complement strand
TGCTGCATTAATAATATCGTCACGTGAAACATCTTGGAAACGACCATAAGCAATATTATTTGCAATACTATCATTAAATAACACCACATGCTGGGAAACTAAAGCAAATTGTCGACGTAAATTTTCAAGACAATAGGATTGAATATCTTCATTATCTAATAAAATTTGCCCTTCTGTTGCATCATAAAATCGTGGTAATAAACTTACTAATGTTGATTTACCCGCGCCTGAACGCCCTACTAAAGCAACTGTCTCACCTGGATTAAGTTGTAAATTAATATCATGTAATATCGTTTTATCATCTTGATGATATTTAAAACTTACTTGTTTAAATTCGATTTTACCTTGTGCGCGAATTAATTTTTTATTACCGTCGTCTTTTTCACCGGGTTCATCTAGTAATTCATAGATACTATCTGCTGCCGCAATTCCTCGTTGAATGGTATTGTTTACGGTAGTTAAATTTTTCAATGGTTTTAAAATAGCTAGCATGGCAACAATAATCGCAGCATAACCACCAGGTGTAACAGTACTCACGTGATGACTCGCAAAAGTCAGTGTCACAATAATCACAACACCTGCTAGTAATTGCACTAGTGGACTTGTCAAACCATTAACTAAAGTCACTTTCATTTCGCGGCGTCTATTATTTTCAGCCACTTGATCAAACTTACTACGCTCATAAGCTTCACCATTAAATGTTCGAATAATGCGGTAACCTTCTATCCCTTCTTCAGCAATATGAGTAATATCACCGACTAAGTGTTGAACTGTTTTACTTAAACCTCTCGTTTTCCGACTCGAAAATCTAACCACTAATGCAATAAAAGGTGCTGTGGCAACAAACATTAAACTTAATTTCCAACTTACTGCAATCATCACAACGATGAGTCCTAAAACAAATACACTTTCGCGCACTAAAATAATTAAAGAAGAAGTTGAAGCTTCAGCTACTTGTTCTACGTTATAAATAATCACTGATAATAATTCCCCAGAAGTTTTACTATCAAAAAAGCTAGAGGGTAAATTCAGGAAATGAGCAAATAATTGTTGGCGAAATCGCATCACTATCGAACGACCAACAAATGTAATAAAATAAGTGGATAAAAATCCTGCTAAACTTCTCAATAGAAAAACACCTATCATCGCGACGGGTAACCAACGAATAAAAGTTTGATTTTTAGCAATAAAACCTTGATCAAGTGCTGGTTTAATAAAATAAGTCATTGATGCATCAACAGATGAGTATAATACCGTCCCTAAAATTCCAATGGCAAAAGCCCACCAATAATTCTTAACAGAACTTAATAATCGACGATAGACTACTGCAGCATTATCTGTTTCTATTTGTTTAGCCATGAAAAATCCAATCTTTAAAATATGCGCTAATTTATCATATTAGCGAGGTCAGGTGCAAAACAAATAGTGAGTACAAATCAAGCATTTACCGATAACTTTTTCGCAGATAACTTTCTAGTTGAGTTCCAGAAAGTGGTCTTGAGAATAAAAATCCCTGTCCTTCAGCACAGTGATGTTGCAATAAATATTGTAATTGCTCGGGGGTTTCAATTCCTTCAGCTACAACATTCAAATTCAAATTATGAACCAGATTTAGCACCGCTTGAACAATCGCTTTATCAGTATTATCCGAATTAAGTCCATTTACAAAAGAGCGATCTATTTTTAATGTATCAAAGGGTAATTGTTTAATGAAACTAAGTGAAAAAAATCCAGTTCCAAAATCATCAATAGCAATTTGAATCCCTTTCGCTCGCAATTGAGATAGCATTTCAAATGATTGATTTACATTTTTCATTAATGCTGTTTCGGTAATTTCAATTCCTAAATTTTCAGGAGTTAGTTTAGATGTTTCTAATGCGCTGTCTACTGAGTAGATTAGGCTACTATTTTCTAGTTGTCTGGCTGATACATTAACAAATACTTTATTAATATTTAAACCTTTGGTTCGAAAATCTGCTAATTGTTGACAAGAAGCTTGTAGAACCCAATGTCCAATATCAATAATTAATCCAGATTTTTCAGCCAAATGAATAAATTCATTTGGATATATTATGCCAATAGAAGGATGTTCCCATCGTATTAAGGCTTCAAGGGCTACAACTTGTTTTGACAATAAATTATAAATAGGCTGGAAGCATAAATAAAATTGATTGTTTTCTAAGGCATTATGAAGCGCATTAGCTATCATTAGTATTTGCTGGCTTTCTTGATTTAGTGCTTCAGAAAAGAAATGATAGCAATTTCCGCCATTCTCTATCGCAAGTTGAGATGCTTTAAACGCATTAGTATTTAACTGTAAAACAGTATCCCCAGCAATTGGAAAACAAGCGATACCAATACTACATGAAATTTTTATATTAGTATTTTGCAAAGAAAAAGGCATATTTAAAACATTTATTAATCTCTTAGCAATTACACTAGCATCATAAAATTCATTAATTTCATCAAGAATAATGGCAAAGTTTGAATTTGAATATCTTGCAACTAAATCACCGTGACGTAAATAAGATTGGATTCTTAATCCAACTGCAACTAATAAATCATCACATAATCGCTCTCCATATTGTTTACTAATATCATGAAAATCATCGATGACTAAATGCATGACAGCCATTTGACGTTTAAATCTTAAACTACGAGCGATGCTATAAGATAAATATTGCTCATAGACTAAACGGTTTGCTAATCCAGTTAGAGAATCAGTATTAGATAGTTTAAATAACATTTTTTGTTGTTTATTTTCTAGACCCACGATATCTATTTTTTGCCAAGCTGAAAGTAATGTTCTATTCAATACTTTTGCAGAACAATTCTCTGCCAAAATATAAGCTTCAGCACCATATTCTAAGGCTTTTATTGCTTGCAGTTCTTGTCCTTGATCCACTATGACGATAAGTGGCAATAGTATATCTGTAAAAGTATCTTTGATTTTTTTAATCTGTATTAAATCATATGGTTCATTTGATTTAAGATGAAAAACGACACATTGTGGCTGTAGTTGAAGTATTAACTGGTCTAACTGTTCTTTCTGATTTGTAACTGTACAACGGAATGCGGAAGAATTTTCATGAATAAGCATTTCTCCAAGTTGATTGGCAAACTGCTTATTTTCAGCACAAATAATTACGTGTTTAAAATGGGAATCTACCATTAGTTACACACCTCAGCATTTTACGATGGAGGACTTACAAAACATGTGTCTTATATGTGTTACATGTAAAATGATTAGCCTTTATTTACTAAGCATAGTTCATCAACGGCAAGACATCAACGAAGAATCAATAAGATACAGACACTTGGCTTGCTTCTTAAGCTAAAAAAGCCTATAATACTGTCCGAATACGTATGAATATGTTAATTCATTCTGAAAATTAGCACATCATTAACTTTTTTTTAAATACGCCATCCAAAAAACTGAATGGACAATATATAACACAAAGGATACATCAATGCTAAAAATTGCTGAGGAATGTAAGTGCACACTTTGCACTATACGTGATGATAATTTTGTTGTAACTGGTATCAAAATTATTAATGAAAAAGAAGCTGCCTACCGTCTTTGCGCAAATTGCTGTAAAGAACTTCATGGTTTATCTTTCTATAGCCCTGCCGAATCAAAAAAACGCCGTGAATTTTGGGAACGAGTTTGGTCTCGTTTAGATGCTGAAACTGCCTAAATTAATTTTGAGTTTCTGTCGATAAAGTTGAGGAAGAGTGCATCAGAGTATCTGATAAGGTGATTTGGTTTTTACCTTGTTTTTTACTGTTATATAATGCTCTATCAGCTTTATTGACCATCTCCTCTGGATTACTTCCGTCAGCAGGATAACAAGCTATCCCAATGCTTACAGAAGTTGATATTTCTTTGCCATTATCAAGAATTAATGGCGTTGATTCTATACGGCGGCGTAAACGTTCGGCACAACCAATTGCACCATCACGATCTGTTTCTGGTAGTAATACTATATATTCATCACCACCATAACGGGCAACGACGTCTGCTCCACGAATGGTTGCTTGCAAAGCATCTGCGATAGAAATAATTAAATTGTCACCAGCAGCATGTCCATATTGGTCATTTATAATTTTTAAATTATCAGCGTCAGCCATTAAAATGCCATAGTGTCGGTTATAACGCGAACATTGTTTATGTTCTCTTGCTAATAGATTCGTAAATGCCCGCATGTTCAATAGCCCAGTCAACTCATCACGCTCAGATAATATTTTTATTCGATTACGCGCTCGCTCCATATGACTTGAAAGCATCATGGTTAAATATGCAATCAGTAACAGGGTATAAAGTGTGACTAAAGTCCGCATGAGATCATTGATGTTTTCAGGACTAAATAAAGCAAGATGATGCGTACTATAATCAAAATATAATAAGCAAACGGTCGCTAAAAAGACAAGTAAAATAGTGGTACCTCGACCTAGGGTTAACGCACTAGCAATGATCACAATTAAATATAAATCAACTAAAGGACTATCAGATTTACCCGTATTCCAAATCACATAAGTTATAAACCCAGTCATGATTAATGATTCAATCGCCATAAATGATCGATTGATCATATTGTGAAATGCGTAGTGAAAACTCACGATAAATGAAATACAAATCACCGCACTTAAGATAATAAAATGTTTATTGACAATTGTAGCGCCTGGAACAACCACATAAAGCAACACAAGTAGTAATAATAAATACTCTACTTCGGTGACAGTTCTTGCTAAATCAAGTAACTCGCTCTTGTCTTGTGCATAATTTTTGAATCGACTCTTGCTCATCGCCTTAACAAAAATCCAACTAGTATAATCCCTGACATAATACCGAATTTAAGCACTAACAATCAATTATTTATCAACGAGGCTTGACTTTTGTGCTTATTTTTTGTTGAATGTTAAAGTACGTCAGATAAAAGTAATAATACTTTTTTGATTTATACCTGAGTATATTTTATTCTGACGATGATGTTTGCGCTGATTTGAACAACAGATTGCGGGCGCGATAAAAATGCAGCTAAAGCGGGTGAAGACCACCAAGCTTTCAGCTTTTCGGTGGTTTTTTTTGGAGAAATAAAAAAACATGTTAAGCATTAGAGGTTTAAATAAAAGTTATCACACCCAAACAGGCAAATTTCAAGCTTTAAAAAATATTAATTTAACTATAAACAAAGGAGAAATTTTTGGTGTTATAGGCCATAGTGGTGCTGGCAAAAGCACATTAATTCACTGCGTGAACCTTTTAGAAAAGCCAGATGAAGGACAGATTTTATTAGATAATATAGATATAACTCAACTGAATAAAACTGATCTCAGATTATTACGACGCAAAATTGCGATGATTTTTCAGCACTTTAATATACTTCATTCACGAACAGTGTATCAAAATGTTGCTCTCCCCTTAGAACTAATAAAGATACCATCAAAAAAAATAAAAGAAAAAGTATTACCACTTTTAGAATTAACTGGATTAATCGATAAAAAAGATTATTATCCAGCAAAACTCAGCGGCGGACAAAAACAGCGTGTCGCAATTGCTAGAGCACTTACCAATGACCCAATATTACTACTCTCTGATGAAGCAACTTCAGCACTCGATCCAGAAACCACTTTATCAATTTTACAATTATTGAAAAAAATAAATCAGGAATTAAACATTACTATTTTACTCATTACTCATGAAATGAATGTAATCAAACAAATTTGTGATCAAGTTGCCTTTATACAACAAGGTGAAATCATAGAACAAAATAATACTGTAGAATTGTTTTTGAAACCAAAATCGCCTTTGACTAAAACATTTGTTGAATCAGGATTGCACATAACATTACCTGAAAGTATAAAAAATATTTTATCCGATAAAGGAGATAATCCTTTAATCAGAGTTTTATTTAATGATGAAAATGTAAAACATCCCATTATTACAAAACTAATTAAAGATTTTAATTTGTCGGCAAATATTTTGCAGGCAAATCTAGAAAATGTAAGTGGCAAAACAATTGGCTTTTTGCTAATTGAATTGGTTGGTTCGGAATTAGCCTGTCAAAAAGGAATTAACTATTTATTACAACTTGGATTAACAGTGGAGCAACTTGGTTATGTCAAACACCATGATAATGCTAATACTTAGTGCAACGTGGCAAACCATTTACATGGTTTTTATCGCTAGTCTTATTGCCAGTTTAGTAGGGATCCCGCTTGGTATATTATTAGCGATTACAAGTAAAAATGGGATTTATGAAAATAAATTAATTAATTCAACTTTAGGGGTAATTGTGAATGCTGTCCGCTCTATACCCTTTATAATTCTGCTCGTTGCAATTATTCCTTTTACTCGATTAATTACAGGCACATCAATTGGCACAGCAGCGGCAATTGTGCCATTGACAATTGGGGCTATTCCATTTATCGCTCGCATTATTGAAAGCGCTATTCACGAAGTTTCATCGGGTTTAATTGAAGCAGGTATTGCAATGGGTGCAAACAATTTACAAATTATCTTAAAAATTTTATTACCTGAATCTCTACCCAGTATTATAGATGGAATAACAGTAGTGATGGTAAGTTTGGTTGGTTATTCTGCCATGGCGGGTGTTATCGGTGGAGGTGGACTTGGTGAAGTCGCAATTAATTATGGTTATCAACGTTTTGATCCGATGATCATGCTGATTACCGTAGTGATTTTAATTATTATCGTGCAATTTATGCAAGTTGCTGGTGAAAATTTTGCGAAATATTTTCGTAACAAAACCAAAAAAGGACATGCTCATGTTTAAAAAATTTTTTATATTTTTCTGCAGTATAATTTTAGTTGCTTGTTCACAACATGAATCACCCAATACTATAAAAGTAGGTACGATCGCAGGACCTGAAACACAACTAATGGAAGTTGCCAAACAAGTCGCATTGAAGAAATATGGTTTAAATATTCAAATAGTTCAATTTAGCGATTATACCATGCCAAATGCAGCCTTATCAGAAGGCAGTATCGATGCAAATATGTTTCAACATGTGCCCTATCTAGATAAATCTATTGCAGCACATGGTTATCATCTTACAGCAATTGGCAAAACCTTTATTTATCCTATGGGAATTTATTCTGATAAAATTAAATCATTAGAAAATATTCAAAACAAAGCGATAGTGGCTATTCCTAATGATCCGAGCAATGAAGCAAGAGCGTTATTACTGTTACAACAAGCAAAGTTAATTACTTTAAAACCCAATAGTGGTGTGCTCGCTACAACACTTGATATATTAACTAACCCTCACAATTTACAATTTAGAGAATTAGGCGCAGCAGAATTACCGCGTGTATTACCTGATGTGACACTTGCAGTTATCAACACGAATTACGCAATTCCTGCAGGATTACACCCAAGCCAAGCACTCTTTCATGAAGATAAAGACTCCCCTTACGCGAATGTCGTTGTAGTTCGGACTAAGGATAAAGATTTTAAAAAATATCACGAGTTAGTGAAAGCGTTACAATCTAAAGCTGTTCTGGAAGAGGCGCATCAATTATTTCAGGATGGAGCTATCCCTGCCTGGCAAGTAAAAAATAAAAACAGTCCATAAAAAATAATTGATGTTAAATATGGCTTCTATAGATCTGAGTGAAATAAATTCTATACCAAAAGACGATCGTACTGTGGTTATGATACCAATGGGAGAATATCAAGTTAAAAAACTAAAACAATTTCACCTTGCTACTACAGATTTATCAACCTGTTTTGCATTATGCCTTTATAATCCCATAACAAGAATGGGAGGGTTATATCATATCCCCTGTTTTCCAATTCTAGACGAAGAGTTACTAAAGCAACTCGATGATGAAAACAAAAAAGCCAGTCACATGATACTTTATGTCGTATCTTATTAAATTTCATTCCTCAGCCTACAAGAAAATTATTTGCAGCAATGTTTTCTGAAATTGATCCTACTGATATTAAATTTGTCGAAGGATCGCACTGGCATACACCCGAAATGTATCATGATGATATAAGCAGGACTTACGCAAAACTTCAGCTTTTGTCCGTGGTCTTCGTTATAATCTTCGTTCAAATGCTCATGTACCATTCGTACACTGCGCTTTTAACTGCAGATTATGCCTCGACCACATACAAAATCTTCGTTTTGCGTAAGTCCTGATAAGATTAAAACGACGATTAGTTTTACAAAGGGCCTGTGTCAATGAGTTTTTAGATTTATTATGGTTTGAAAGAAATTTAGAAAAAGGTTCAGAATTAGCTTTTCCGAAGGTTAATACCACTCTATCAGGGAGTTTTCATTCAGTGGTCATAACTGAAGACGCTGAAGGTAGTATGTTAGTCGAATTAACATTACCAAATGCCCCCCCACAGTTAAAGAAAAAATTCTAATTTAACCAAACTTTGCCAAAAATCGAACGATCTTCTTCACCTTATTCGAAAATATTTTTGGTGTAAAATAACTGCCTGCTGCACGTTTTGAAATTTCACTGATGGTCGGATAGGCAACAATAGTGCTCGCCATCACCGATAATTTTAATTTTTTATTAATCATTATCGACCAGGGTAAAAGTAAATCCCCTGCTTGTTCTCCAATGATACTCACACCTAAAACGCTTCCTTTGCGTGATAAAAAAACTTTAATCATACCCTTTGTTTTGCGTTCAGCAACTGCACGATCATTTTCTAAATAGGACCATTTCAAGATTTGTAGATTCGGATTTTTGGCTTTCGCTTCTTCTTCGGTTAGTCCCACATGAGCCAACTCCGGTGAAGTATATGTTACCCAAGGAATAGCTTGATAATTTGATTTACTAGGCAATCTAAATAACGCATTTTGTAAAACAATACCGGCATGATAACCTGCAACATGAGTAAATTGGTACCCCCCTGCCACATCTCCAATGGCAAAAATTCTCTTGATATTAGTTCGCATTCTGTTATCGACCTTAATACCGCGCTTATTAAACAAAACGCCAGTTTTATCTAATCCTAAATTTTCAATATTTGGTCGTCGTCCGGTTGCAATTAATAAATGACTTCCACGTATTTCCTTATCTTGACCATCCTGCTGATAAAAAATCACAATTTCATTTTTTTCTTTAATCACTTTTTGGGTTTCTGCATGCTCTATTAAATTGATACCATCGTTTTTAAATTGATCACGCAGTATTGAACTAAATTCTTCATCATCACGAGGTAATAAAGATGTTGTCGTAATAAGTGATACTTTACAATCTAAATAAGAATGTGCCTGAGCCATTTCTCCGCCAATTCGTCCTCCCCCTAATACAAATAAATGTGATGCCTTTTCTTCTAGCGCAAAAAACGTTTCGTTTGTCAAATAT
>CAYGUK010000134.1:0-9365 GCA_964352985.1 uncultured Legionellales bacterium | reverse complement strand
GAACGTAAAGAAGACATACAACCGAATATTCAATATCAATTACAGCAATTCAATAAAATAAATAAAATAAAGATCGAGCTTAATAAAGAAGCAAAAACCAAATTCATTAAGTTTGCTAAATCGCCACAAGCAATATGGTCTGGAAATTTTCGAGATTTAAATTCGGCGATTAATCGAATGGCAACTTTAATGCAAGGAAACCGAATAAATACCGATGATGTAGCTGATGAAATAAAACGACTCCAACAATCATGGCATAAAACAACGGAATCAAAACATTCAATAAATTTAAATCAATACTTAAATGCAAATCAACTTAAAGAAATCGATGAATTTGATCAAGCTCAATTAAAGTATGTGATTAGTATTTGTCAAAATCATGAATCTCTAGCAAAAGCAGGCCGCGAATTATTTAACATATCAAGATTAAAAAAATCATCAGCAAATGATTCAGCAAGACTCCAAAAATATTTGGCAAAGTTTTCACTACGTTGGCAAGATATAAAATAAAACCGGGATATACCCGGTTTTATTTGAAATTTGATCAGATTATTTATTATGATTCTTGTGATGATTCTTCGTTAATTTTTTTCAATTCGTCACGTAAAACTTTACGCATAATTTCTTCAGTTGATTCTAAACCATTTTGCATGCATTCACGTAATGCTTGATTAATGCGTGATTGATAACCACGAGCATTTGGTGAAAGACTGCGGAACCACTCGAGGACATCGCGATCGATGCGGATTGTGATCCTTTCCTTGGTATGTGAATCCTGTTTAGCAACTTCCTGAACGGGTGTTGTCATCTCAAGTGTAGCGCTGTTTGACATTATCGATTTCTCCCTTTGGGTTTAGTGATGATTAAGTATGCTCAAAACAAATGGTACCGACTTTAAGTAATAATGTCTATAAATTAGCGGGTTATATGTCTAAAAAATTGTGAAATTCTTTACATTTTTGTGCATTTTTTGTACTTTCAATGTCTTGCATCAGCGGGCAAATGCGTTAACATTTATTTTTATTATTCATGTAATTGTTGATACCGAAAACAGTTTACCAAGTGATCATTTACCATTCCAATCGCTTGCATATAAGCGTAACAAATGGTTGTGCCAACAAAACTAAAACCTTTTTTCTTTAATGCTTTTGACATTGCATCAGACTGTTTTGTTGAAGTGGGTACTTTTTTCATGTTTTTCCAATTATTTTGTATCACATTTCCATCACTAAATTGCCAAATGAAATTTTTAAAACTGTCCTGTTCTTTTATAGTTAAATAGCATTGCGCATTCTTAATTATACTGGCAACTTTTAATTTATTACGAATAATACCTGGATTTGTTAATAATTTTTCTATTTTACGAGGTGTATATTTTACAATTTTTTCAGCATTAAATTCATAAAACTCTTTTCTATAATTTTCGCGTTTTTTTAAAATAGTAATCCATGATAATCCTGCTTGCATGCCTTCTAAAATTAAAAATTCAAATAAAATTTGATCATCGTATTGTGGCACACCCCACTCTTTATCATGATATGCGATATTAATGGGATCACTACCTGCCCAGTCACAACGTTGCATTAATATTGTCCTATACTTAATAATGGTAAATAAATTGAAGTTGTTATAAACACTAAAAATAATAAATATAAAATGATATTTATATAAATGCAAAACTTAGTTAGTTTATATTTTTTCATGATATAACTTAGCCACGCAGCTAATGAAAAAATGAAAATAACGATATTTAAAATTAAAACGATAAGATGTTCATATAACAGAAAATATTGTGCCGCAACAGGAATGACTACATGATGACTCTGTAATAATATTTTAGCTTGTTCGATTGAATTAGGATAAAAAGTTAAAAGTCCTGGCGTAAAAATAAATAACAGTAACAATATCATGTGATATTTTCGTTCATTTCTAACAAAATAAAAAAACAAAGCCATGACAATGGCTGCAATAGTATAAAAGATATTAAAAAGATGTAAATAATTCATTCCTGGATATTATCATAAATAATAAAGGATATTCGAATTTTTCCTGGTCAAAATTAATTTTTTACACGGGGAATATTAGGTTTTTTTTCAACCAAAATACGAGTATAAAGAGAAATTTTTACTTTATTATTCAAAAATAAATTTATCTCCATTTTCACTTTTCTATGAGTAGAAAATACGATTTAAAAAAAGTATGATTGGATTTGTAAATTGAATCTTGATCTTTGTATAGCCATTTTAATGGCTATACAAAAAATAGTTTTATGGTAATTTAAGTTGAAACAATTTGATTTTAACAATATAGAAATTTCTCATGCTAATAAAAAAGAACTTGCGCTCATTAATCATTTCGTCCAATCATTAGTTAGTTATAAAAAATTAACGTTAAATATTTTGGAAATCAAATTTGATGATTCAAAATGTGCCATGATTTTTATTCTTCAAGCACTATACTATGGTTTAACACTCACTAAAGAATCCCAACAAAAAGCAAAAAAAACTATTCTACAAATATTTGAAAAATCATATAAACTCAACGAACGTGAACAGTGTTTAATCTTAATTATACTTGCTTTAGTAAATAATCAATATTATACCCAACTACAATACCATCAAAAGTACAATGAAAATTGGCCACAAGATACACTTCAAATCCCATTATTACATTTAGTTAACATTATTTTGCCAGATAAATCACTCGAGATTTTTGAGTTAATGAGTAAAGTCAAAAAAACACAAACTGAAAATTGTGATTTACTCAGTGAAGAATCTTTCAATCTATTTATTCAACAAGAATATACTGGTAGTTCACAATTGTTAAAACAAACCTTATCGATCAAACCTAAGCATCCATTAGGTCTTTTTCTTCATTCTCAATTTTACCGTTCGGAAGGACAGCAGCGTAAAGGTATTGTATTATTAGAAAATCATATTCAACATTGGAATAAATATAATGAAATAATCAATCTTTACAATTGGTTTTTGTTAGCAATAATGTATATTGAATTAGAACAATACGATAAAGCTTTTTTAATCTATTCGGATCAAATAAACAAATTAGATAATCATTTTGCTTTAGTGCAATTTTACAAAGCTGTCTTGTTATGGAGCTTAACGATATCCAATTTTCCAATTTCTTCGACACATTGGCAGCAATTTAACGAAGAAATAAATACTCATATCGTTTCTTTACCCAATTCTATCCCGATGAAAATAAAACTAGCTGATAATATTGAAGATTTATCTCTCTTGACGAATAATTTTTTAATCTATAACCCAAGCTGGATTCACAGTATTGCAGAAACCTATATTCGTCACACTTAAATTTTAATAATTAACTCAATACTAATACCTGTTTTTTTGGAACACCTTTAAGTGCTGGTTCAAATTTAACCTGTTCCCGGCAAAAAAGATCATAGCCTTCTTGTTTGCTACTTAATACAAATAATGAAAAAAGTAATTTAATTTTATCTGCGGGTTCTAATTGTTTAACATGTGTTTTGAATATTTCTAAATTTTTTTCATGCTGCGCCCAACTATCAATATCGATTAACGGTACAAAAAAATCATGGCTGCCATATTGGTCGGCTATTTGATGAAACAGTTTTAAATCCTGACATCTCGCAAAATTTTGCTCGCCATTTAACGAGTTTAAATACATGTCTGCAATAGCGAGTAAATCCGATTGATCGACGTCAAGACAAAAATGTTCAAAATTATCCTGTGAAGATCCATCAATACTACGAGAAAAAGCAAGTAAACGAACAAAAAGTTCACGTTGATGAGATTTTAATTGTTGACGTCTCGCATCAAACTCATAAGAAAGTAAAAAACTTTGTTGTAAACACCGTAAAAAGGGTGCACGGCTATCTTGAGGCAAGAGGTCTTTTTCCATAAACTCACTTAAGCCTGATAATTCCTCAGAATATTTTTTAAATAAACTTTCAACATCATAATCATGATGATGAGCCAAATCAGATAAACTTTCATAATGTTTTAAATGTGCTCGGGATTGTACAAGCATAGATTTAGATTTAGGAACTGCCAAAATCGATAGCGTATTAAAATCACATAATCCAGTTATCACTTGCCCCATTAATACTGGCGAAAAAACTTCATGATATTCTCGGCAATGAAAATTGGAATTGCCACTTAAAATTTGTTCAGTATTAGCCATTACTGTCGCCATAGATTGAATCACATTTTGAAAATCACCCACTAGCGTTGTACCATCAATGATTACAATTCTTGCTATTGTTGCTAATAGTTCTTTAAACTTTGTTAAACAGGCACGTTCTTCCAAACCGGTAAATCCAAATTCATCGCCCAACTGATCAATAATATCTTCAATCGCTTCTGCCGCATAAATAGCGCTCTCTGCTTCATTCACAAAAGGCACTTTACGTACTTCAATGTCATGAACCGCGACCATCAAACTCAATAAAAGCTTAAAGATAACACCTAGCGAAGAAGCATGCGATCCATAAAACTGTTTTGACCAACGATTATAAATCATCGCAAAATAAAATCGTATGTGAATTGCGTGATAAATATTATGATATGGAAATTGATCTGTTGTGCGTTTTGCAATAACACCAATTGCTTTCAAAAATTGTTGTTCAGTCAACTCTCGTATTTTAGGTAAGACTTCGGGCTGTCTATCCGTTTTTGTTAATAAGGTTGAAAAGGCAGTTGTCACTTCACTAAAATGATGAAATAAATATTCTCTGTCTGCTAATGAATCGAGTATACGAGTAATTCCTGCGGAGGATAGTTTTGAGAAAGTAACATAATCGTAAAATCTTTTAAATTCAACTTTTGAAAATTTTTCAAGCAATGCAAAATGTTTTGGTAACAACGTGAGTAGAGTTTTATAAAAGGGATCACTTTCGTCCAATAGAAGATCATGCGTTGTTAATAAAGAATGAATTCGAACTGATGTTTCACTTTCTATTTTTGAATCTTCTTCAGTGTGGGTAGTAGTAAATTCAGTCGTTAGTTCAGGATCAAAAAGAGATAAATGAGATGCCATCCTCACCGGTCTTACGGATTCCCTTTCCCCGCAACACCTCGATAGACATTTGTACAATAGTGTAAAACAATATGCCATAATCGTCTTCTTATTTATGAGATGATTTTATAATATAATGTCACATTAATTGTAAAATACAACCCCTCAAAATTCTTTGTTTTTATCACACAGATTAAATAAAGAATCATCTACGATTAAATTTATAATTTTTATCTATAAATTCCATAGGATCTAGTTATATTATAAAAAAAATAGTCTAATAAATAGAAAAAGATTATTACGTTGATAGTTGATTTCGCAAAGCAGCACTAAGAGCTTCATCAATTTCAGATTCGTTAAAAACTTCAATACCATGTTGGCGTAATAAACAAGTGGTCACGCCATCACCATTAGTTAATTTTCCTTGATGGCTTCCATCATAGATTTGTTTCGATCCACAAGAAGGACTACGGGCTTTTAAGATTGCGACGGTAATATGATATTTTTTTGCTAGTCTTAACGCGGCATGCGCGCCTTCCAAATAAAACTCAGAAACATCAATATGATTTTTAGTTAGTATTTTTGCTTCATGATTTAAAACTTGAACACTTGTTTTACCCATCTCAATTTCTGCTGCGGGCCTCGGGGTTGGTAATCCACCCGCCATTTCTGGACAGACTGAAATGATATGACCGTTCTGTAGCCAAAGATGTAAATTCGCATTTGATTGTTGATTATCGCGACCGTCATAACGAACTTTCGCACCTAATAAACAAGCACTAACTAAAATTTTAGGATGAGTGTTCATGCACTCATCCTAACATCAAATGAATTAGAACTCTAGCAATCACGCAACAAAGGCGAAAAGGTTTTTTTGATTTTTAACATTAAATTGATCTTTACAGAAAGATAATTGATATGAATGTTTCTTGAAATATTGATACGCTAAAAAAATATGATAAAGCGCCTGGTCAAACAACTTTAGAAACTTTTCACTGTGTTCGACAGTATCTACTTTATCTAGTTGTTGAATTGCTTTAATTAAAGAATGGAAATTTTTTCGATTAGTATTTAATTTAACGACGTATTGTAAATTTTCAAAATTTTCAACATAAAAATTAATGAAGTCACGATGAACTCTCGCCCACTCTAATATTAAAGTACGTCTAATCTCAACCGCGGCTATATTTTGTGTTTTCATTTTTTAATTCGCATGATAAATTATAATATATCATTTATTATAGGGTTGAGATAACTCGAATTGTAGTCCCATTTTAGGGAGTTTTTCCTTAAAATTAACGGCTACTAATAGCTACTATTATATTTGATTTTCTGCAATGACTTTTTTCTTGATGATTATGGTGACCAAAACTAGTATCCCAAAGATAACGATCAACCCTAAAATAGCCAATAAAATATTATATTGTTCCTTCACATATAATCCACTTAGCCCAACGTGACCGCTTTTTTGCCAGGGTTGTAAATGATAATGTTCGGCAATTCGTTTAATATCTTTTAAGTTTATAACAGGGATCCCCTGCTTTAAATAGCGTACCGCCACAGAATCTGTATTCGCCAATTGAATCGGTAACGATAGATTCACGCCTGACACAAGTGAATGATTTTCTGCAGCTTTTTTTACTTCTTCAGATAAGCCATCTTTAACCCAATGTTTGCCAACAGAAGCCACGCCGCCACCAATATTAATATAGGCCTTTATCGGTTGATTATTTGCAGCTTGATCATAAAAACTCATGCGCTCATCAATACTTTTTCGAACACTTTGATTTTCGATAAGAGGAATTTGGTATTTTTTGATAGTATTTGAAATAATATCAACACCTTTACTATCTAAATCAACCCCCATATCTTTAGCCGATCCAATTGAAGCTGCTAATATTGGATAAGGAAATATCGCTTGATGTTGAAGCTTCTGATACATATCAATCCACAATAAACCAGGAATATTCGCACCCCATTGAGACGCAGCGCCACTCACAATAATAAGAGGATTTAAACCCATTGCCTTTATCGCGGCAAGTGTATTGATGTTGAGTCCTGGAAAAGAGCCAGTCATTCCTAGCGCAACGGTATCCCCTTTTTTTAACTTCAAATCTTTTAAATATATAATAACTAGTCCTGCAATATTAGGGTTGATTGAGATTTGTTTTGAACGTAATACCCCTTTATCGGAAGTAATACTTGAAAATTTTTCGCCGATTAAGCCCGATTCTGCTGGATCAAATTCAGGATTAATTTTAATGCCCAAACTTAATCGTTGTTTTTTTACTTCACTCATCGCATTTTGTGAAATGCTAGATGCTTTCAACATTAATTTATAATAAGGTTCGGGCTTTAATGTTTTATATTTTTCGACCACATAACCGCAGGCTAGAGCAACAATACAAAGTAAAATCATCAAATAAGGATGTAAATTATGAGCTGTCCAATACATTTTTTTCATCGTAATAATACCGGTCCAATTAGAATGATTAAAAATAACCTCACTGCGACTGAAACTGTTAGTAACGTACAAACTGTTTCAATTATTCCTTGTCTATCTATCGATAATGCAATCAAGCCAGGAATAATATAACCAATCACAGAAAAAACTAAACCATATGAGCCAACAAGTAATAAGCTTGCAAAAATATGCCTCATCAAAACGCCCATTAAAAAGGCAATTAAAACGGTTAAGGACACCCTTCGACGCCCATAGATGATTAAATAACGGGATAAAAATCGAATAATAAGGTTGATTAATAATGCCGTAATTATAGTTAAGACCACGGTGCCTGGATGAATTAAATCAAGTGCAAAATAACCAGGGACAACCATTCCACCCGCAAATAATCCAAAGGCTTCAACAAAAAGCAAACCAATGGCTAAACCAATCCCGATAGCTAAAGTAAGTGGATCAATCATAAAACCTCTCGATTTTTTTCAAAATAATTTAATAACTCAAAACCAATATCTTTAATATTGCAAATTCCAATTAATAAAATTGTCGAACCATTTTCACTGTTTTTAGCGACATGGTTTAATATTTTTTCAACATTCCAACCCTCACCATGTGTAAGTGGTGTTAGAGTTTGACTTCGCTCTAATGTTTTAGTGAAGGAAGTGACACCCGATCCTATCGCTAAAATTTCATCAGGCAATGTCCACGTAATAATGGCTTCAGCCATTTGTTTCGAGCGATCCCCACGATCAAAACGGCAATTTACAAGGCCAATCACTTTATCATGAACTGTTAGTTGGCTTAATAATTTTTCCCAGATGACGCCAGTAGAAACCGGATCATTGGCAGCAAATACATTTGCTAAAATTAATGTTCGCTGACGATATTGAATTGAATAAACCGTTAACGCTCCCGGGTCCGGTGTGGCTTGCCACATTCCGTGTAATGCAGTTTGTCGATCTACGCCTAAATCTTCACACACCGCTAATGCTAGAGCGACATTATCTTTATGTTCTTTATAACTAAACCCGGCCATTTCTTCATCGGTAATAGCATTAATTTGTTGTTCAGTAATTTGCGTTGTCATTGACTTTCTATCTTTTGCCGCTTCAGCAAAAACATTAAAATATTTTCGTTCGGGTGTAAAAAATTTACCACGAATCGGCATCGTGCCAGCCAACGCAAAGGCAACATCGCGTTCGGTTGGTCCCATCACATCAAGATGATCGGCTCTGGCATTGACTAACACGCCATGAGTAGAACGAATTAATTTTAATTCACAAAGAGATTGTAATAATGGCTGAACGGCCATGCATTCTATCACTAAGGCATCGGGATTGAATTTCGCTGCTTTTTTAACAACGCGAACTTGTTCAATTACATTTGTACGCCCAAAACGATAAACCGCTTCTTCTTTACCTGAGGGTTCAATAAATCGTGCAAGCGTGCCGGTGGTTTTTGCGACAGTGACAAGATTCCCTGCTCTCAACCCCGCAGCAATCAACCGAGTGACACTCGATTTACCTCGCGTACCATTCACATGAATACGATAAGGTATCGAAAATAAACGTTTACGATGAAAATAAACTTCAATTATTAGTCTAATCAACACAATAATTGTGATCAGTAATAATAATAACGTGCCGCTTATGGAATATTCTGTGAACATAATTCTACTTTAAATAACAAAGTTGCCATAATTTACTGAAATATTTTATCTTTGTCTATGTAAGCGACATATAAAAAATACAGCAAGACTCAATCCAGTTTTGAGAAAAATCACAAAGCACTAGTAATTAATCATCAATAAGAGGTAGGATATATAAATTAATGGTAACTATTCACCAAATTTAAGCAACAACGTAGAAACGCTGAAAAGAACAGACTT
>CAYGUK010000133.1:0-9554 GCA_964352985.1 uncultured Legionellales bacterium | reverse complement strand
CCCCCACTCTAGAGCACATGAGTATGACAAATTATGAGCAAAAGTGCCAGCAATTATTGACATAATAGGGATTTTTTTTTACTTATTTTTAATTTTAAATTCAACCATTAACCAATTCAAAAATCCTTGATAGTGTTGCAGATCAGTTTTACGAGAATGTTCAATATCGGTTATCTTCAGTGTTTTTTGTAATCCCTTACAAACTAAAAATAATTTAGAATAATAATCCCTATTATTTTGCAACTGAAATTTTGTTAACAATTGCTCGATCAATTTTTCTGCAGCTGAATAGTTTCTATTAATAACTTGTTCAATAATCGCTAGTTGTAAATATCGTTGACTATTTGTTTGTTTGGCTTGACGATATAAATCCATTTCACTCGGTAAGGTTTGTAACATCACCATGGGTAAAGTATGAAGATCTGTTTTTTGCAGAACGTAGACTAATTCTTGCCAATAAGAAAAAGGAACTTTCCATTGTTGTGGAAGTGCCATTACTGTTAATATATTCTCCGCACGAAAATATTTCAAACTACTATGCACCATAGCTTTAGGAAAATGTCGATTAATAAACTGACTTTGTTTCAATCGTTTTTCTCTTAAAGAAACATCTAACAAATAATGATAAAGTTTAGAAAAATTTCTAACGTTTTTATAAGAAGGTAAAATTCGCTGAGGAAAATTATCCACCAAAGGTTCCACATTTATTGTCAGTTTATTTAATTCTTCACTATCCGCCATGAATGTCGCGAGGAATTGACCAGGTTTTTCAAATCCAATTCGATGTAACTCTGTTGCTAGAGGTGAATCCCATCTTACTTGAAATTCAGTCTGACTAATTGCAGAAATTTTACCCTTTACCCCAACTAACATAAATTCAAGTCCGCCCCCATTCCACAAACTGCAACGTGGAAAAACTTGACAAAAAGCTTTGATAATTGCAAGTGAATCAAAATCATGAAGATCATGAGCCGGTAGCCAATAGGTCACCATACCTTCTGGTTTTAATTTTGATTTCATTAATTGAAAATATTCTTCTGTATATAAATTTACAATACCTGCCATTTTAGGTGGTGGTGGTTCACCTGTAATTAAATCATATTTTTGTTTTGTCGTTTGTAAAAAAAATCGACCATCTTCAATATGAACTTTTGTTCTTTTATCTTTTAATGGAAAAACCTTTGTGGTTTGGTGAATAATATCTGAGTTCACTAAAATATCTTTAGAGACATCCACCACATCAAAATGTTTCACGGATTTCAGACTAACAACCGCTTCTGCAGTCATACCCACACCATAACTAATTTGTAAAACATCTTGGATATTATTTTTAAGTAGATATGGAAAATAAACAAAGAATTTCATGTATCGTTTTGATAAAAATGTAGTTCCAGACATAGAGTAATTATTCGTCACTAATGTAAAAGTATGTGGCTGTCCAAAACTCTCCTGTTGGTAATATTGTAACGTTTCATATAAACCTTCTTTTACTCTCACTAATTTAGCATGAGGTAATAAATTTTGGGAAAATATTTGATATGAATTTTTTAATGTACCAAACGGAAATACTAAAACAATAACAATTGCTAACAAAACTGGAATGATTAACCCAATTCTTGCTTTTATCTCAATATTTATAAGCAGGTTGGCTAAGACATAACTCAACGCTAAGATGAAAATAGCATTTTCAACACCTACATAGGGTAATAATAAAAATGTAGCAATAGCTGTTCCAATCGCAGCCCCAACTGTATTAGCTAAGACTAAAATACCTGATGCTTTTGTTGTAGACTTCGACATTTCCTGAAATAATCGTTCACCAAATAAAGGGAAAATTGCACCTGAAATAATCGAAGTGGGCAGCATCAGAATGCAGGCAGCAAAAACAAAAACATGAAAATTCGTAAAAACTCCGATAAAATCAAATTTTAGAATTAAGTAGAATAAATAAAAAGAAATAATAACAGCTATCGCAGCCAATAAAGAAAGTAGTGATAATAAAAATTGAATTTTTTTAACGGTGGGCTTAATTAAGGTAATTATCAATCCACCGCAACCAATTCCTACTAATACAATTGTTAGCATCACTGCAAAAACATGGCTTGTTCCATTATGAATCAAAAGTAAGTATCGAAACCAAATAACTTCTAAAGCTAACAAGTTTAAACCCGTCAAAAAGGGAGCAAGCAAAAATAATAATTTTTCCCTTACCTTTACTTTACTAGTAGGTTCTTGATTATTGACAATTAATGTTTGATCACGAAAACATTGCATTAAAATAATTGCCGCGGAGAAATTACATAAACATGCAACAAACGCTGTTGATTGTATTCCAACACAAGATATCAAAACAAATTCTGTAAACAACACACCAAAAACAGCACCAATCGTATTCCAACCATATAGTCGACCTAAAGAGCGAATAAATGATTGATCAAAATAAAACAAGCCTTTCTGCAAAACGGGTAAGGTCACCCCCATAGCAACAGCTGGTATTAAAAAAATAGAAAAAGCAAAGGTAAAACGAAATACTTTTATCCCTCCGCTATTCAATACATTTTGAAATAAATTTGCAAGATAAGGTGAAACAACAGGTAACATCAATACTATTACGACACCACTAATTCCTATGATAAACTCAACAATGATATAAATAAAAAATGGCTTTTTTATTTTATGACCATAAAATGCCATAAAGAAATTACCTAAGCCTAATCCTAACATAAACGCCATCAAAACAGCTGCCGCACTCCAAATAGAATTCCCCAATATTGTACTGGTAATACGAAACCAAACTGTTTCAAATGCAAGCGCGCTAGCGCCAGAGAGAAAAAACACGAAAGAAGTTATTGCTGTTACTTTTCTAATTTCTGACATCAATTGCTTCCCTTACATGACGATTGATTAATCAGAATAATTATATCGTTTGTTGCATTATTTTTAAAATCATTTCAGTAAAACTCATGCCAACTTGATTTGCCGCCATTGGAACAAGACTATGACTAGTTAATCCTGGTATGGTATTTATTTCTATTAATTTAAATTGCCCATGACTATCACGCATAATATCGACTCGTCCCCAAATGCGACATCCTGTTGCATAATAGGCTTTTAAGGCAAGTTGTTGGATAGTATTTTCTTCTTCGTCGGTTAAGCCAGATGGACAGTGATACACTGTATCATCAACAAAATACTTTGCTTGATAATCATAAAATTCTCTAGGCGTTTCGATTTTAATAGAAGGGAAAGCTTTATCCGCAATTATACCCACTGTGTATTCGCCACCTGACATAAATCTTTCAGCATAAATTAATTTATCATATTTTTTTGCATTAATATGAGCAGATTCAAATTGTTCTCTAGAGTTTACTTTTGATACGCCCAAACTCGAACCATCATGTGAGGGTTTGATAAAAAGCGGTAAACCCAACCTTGCAATCACTTCATCGGCATTTGTGCTTTCATCAAGTATTACACTATCAGGCGTCGGTAACCCAATTCCCAGCCACAACCATTTACATTTAATTTTATCTAACGTTAATGCCGAAGCGGCAACACCTGAACTTGTATAAGGAATATTAAATCCATCTAAAATTGCTTGAATAAATCCACATTCACCATCTATTCCATGCATAGCAATAAAAACCCGATCAGGTTTCGTTTTCATAATTTTGGGTATGAGATCATCGCGAGATTTAATATCGACTAATTCAACATTGATATCAACTGGTGCGAGTGCTTCAAGAACAGCATGACCACTCATTAACGAAATTTCACGCTCACTACCCCAACCACCAGTTAAGATAATTACTTTTCCAAATTGCTTGTTCATTTTTTCGATCTTCTATGAAATTACGGATTCATTAAACATTAATTTTTGTTCTGCTAGTTTCGCAGACATACCACCAATATCACCTGCACCTTGAGTTAATAAAATATCACCAGGTTGTAATACATTATTTAATGCAAGTTGCAGAGGAGCTTGTCGTGGAACAAAAGTCGGAGAAATTTTACCATAAGCAGAAATTGCATTACATAGGGTAACACCTTCTGCACCACGGATCGGTTCTTCGCCCGCACTATAGATATCTAATAATACGAGTTCATCCACTTCGGATAATACACGGACAAAATCATCAAATAAATCTCGAGTCCGAGTATAACGGTGAGGTTGATAGGCCATGACTAATCGTCGTTTAGGCCAAGCTTGCCGCGCCGCCTGTATTGTTGCATTTACTTCACTAGGATGATGACCATAATCATCAATCAGCATTACATTGCCGCCTTTAAAATCAAAATCACCATAAATTTGAAAACGTCGACCAATACCTGCAAAATTTTCCAGGGTCGATTTAATTACATCAAGACTAACGCCCACTTCTCGCGCAACAACAATCGAAGCAAGCGCATTTAAAACATTATGTTTACCTGGTAAATTAAGTGTGACTTGAAATGGTGGTATTTCATCTTTTGATTGCACAGTAAAATGACATCTAACACCATCTTGAAAATAATCTGTCGCATAAATATCTGCTTTTGGATTAAACCCATAAGTAATTTTGGGGCGAGAAATTTTGGGTGCAATTTCTTTAACAATCGGATCATCTAAACACAACACAGCTAAACCATAAAAAGGTAAATTATGTAAAAAATCAATAAATGTTTGTTTGAGTGATTCAAAATTTCCAAGATATGTGCCCATATGATCCATATCAATATTGGTGACAACTGCGACCATTGGATTTAAATATAAAAATGATGCGTCACTTTCATCCGCTTCAGCAACACAATGACGTCCCAATCCCATACGCGCATTACTGCCGGCACTATTAAGTAAACCACCGATCACAAAGGTGGGATCTAAGCCGCCTTCTGTAAGTAACGTCGCAATTAAGCTTGTTGTGGTTGTTTTGCCATGTGTTCCCGCAACGGCAATACCATGTTGATAACGCATCAATTCAGCTAACATTTCTGCGCGGGGAATAACAGGAATACGTAATGCTCGAGCGGCTTTAATTTCAGGATTATCTTCACTCACTGCACTAGACATGACGACCACATCAACATTTTTAACATGTTTGGCAAGATGCTTAAACATGATTTCGGCACCGAGTTTAGTTAAATGTTTTGTTACACGATTTTCATTTAAATCTGTACCTGTTACCTTATAACCCTGAGCAATTAAAACTTCGGCAATTCCTCCCATGCCCACACCACCAATACCAACGAAATGAATATGACGAATACGACGCATTGCTTGCGTTCGTTTTTTACTGTTAGCCACGGCAAACCTCCATACACTGTGTTGCAACTTGTAGAGCTGCTTGATTCATCCTTAAATCATAAGCATTTTGCGCTATGTGCTGTATTTTCTCTGGATGATGATACAAATCCTTTAAGAGGGATTGAATCTCTGATGGTATCAAGTTTTCTTGCTTGAATAAAACAGAAGCATCATTATGCACAAGAAATTCTGCATTTTTTGTTTGATGATCATCTACCGCATGTGGGTAAGGAATTAAAATACTCGCCACGCCCACGGCTGTGATTTCAGCAATCGTTAAAGCACCTGCTCTTGCAATAACAACGTCAGCCCAAGCATAAGCACTCGCCATATCTTCAATAAAAGGTTCTATTTGAGCAATTTGTTTTAACTGCTGATAATTCGATAGTGTTTTCGTTAAATGTTGTTGACCGGTTTGATGCCAAATTTGTAATGAAATTTCTTTGCTTAAATTTTTTAAAATAGGCGGTAATTCTTCATTAATCGCTTTAGCGCCTTGACTGCCGCCTAAAACTAAAACATGTAGTTTTTGTTCTTTACAAAAAGTTTTATCGCTGGGTTTTATTTGCTGGAAAAATTCCTGGCGAACCGGATTACCAACAAATTCGCTATGATATTTTTCTGCGAATACATGTGGAAATCCTTGTAACACTTTTTGTGAAAATTTAGCGAGGATTTTGTTTGTTAAACCCGGTACAGAGTTTTGTTCATGGATCACTAATGGAATTTTCAATCGCCACGCTGCAATACCACCAGGCCCACTCGCAAATCCACCCATACCTAAAATAACATCTGGTTTCACTTTTTTTATTATTTTCTTTGCTTGGCTAATTGCTCGCATTAAACGAAAAGGCGCTAACAATAAGCTAAAAATTCCTTTACCTCTTAAAGCTGAAATAGAAACAAAATGAATTGGAATTTGATGTTGTGGAATTATTTTTGCTTCCATTCTTTTTGGCGTCCCTAACCATTCCACCTTTAAACCTTTTGCTTTTAATTGATTTGCAACAGCAAGCGCAGGAAAAATGTGCCCACCCGTACCACCAGCCATAATTAAAACTGTTTGTAATTTACTCATCGTTGACGACGCCTTGATTTTGCTAAGCCATAACTTAATAAACGATTTTCATGATCTACTCGAATTAAAATTGACAAAGCAATACACACGATAACTAAACTACTACCACCATAACTTATAAGTGGTAACGTTAATCCTTTAGTCGGTAAAACACCAGTGTTTACGCCAATATTAATTATCACTTGCAGACCAATCCAAAAGCCAATGCCATAAGCCAGATACGCGGCAAAATATCTTTCATTTAATTGTGACATTTTACCTATCACAAATGCGCGAAAGACTAACAAAATAAATAAACTAATAGTCGCCAACATACCCAATAAACCAAGTTCTTCGCCTAGAACGGCAAAAATAAAATCAGTATGCGCTTCAGGTAAATAAAATAATTTTTGAACTGAATCACCGAGCCCCACACCAAACCAACCACCTCGACCAAATGCAATGAGCGATTGCGTCAACTGGTATCCACTATGAAAAGGATGTGCCCAGGGATTCAGAAAGGTTGTTAAGCGTTGTAATCGATAAGGAGAAGAAATGGCAAGGACTGCAAAAGCGAGTGCTACAAGTACAATTAATACTAAATATTGCCAAAGGCGAACACCGGCTAAAAACATCATGCCAAGCGCTGTCGCTAAAATCACAACAGCAGCACCGAAGTCAGGTTCTTTTAATAATAAAGCCGCAATAATCGCTAAAACAACCATCGGTTTAATAAATCCACTGACTTCTAGTCGAACTTCATCACTACGCCGAACAAGATATCCCGATAAATAAATCACCATCGATAATTTAACTAATTCAGAAATTTGCATGCCCACAGAACCCACACCAATCCAGCGCATCGATCCATTCACTTCCCGTCCTATTCCAGGAACTAAAACCACAATGAGTAAAATAAAACTTAACAATAATAAAAATGCGCTTATTTGTTGCCAGAAATTTATTTCGACACGTAAAATAAAATAACCCACCATACAACCAATCACTAGATAAGCTGATTGTCGAATCAAAAAATGAAAAGGCGTACCATATAATTTATAAGATAGAACAATTGATGCCGAGGCCACCATCAATAATCCAAGTGAAATAAGTCCAACAATGGCGAATATTAACCAACGATCATGTAAAGACGGCATTTTGCTTCCGCGTTGATGAACGGCAGCCATTGTAGAAGCCTGTCTAGTCATGATAAAAATCCCCGTACGATTTCACAAAATACTTCACCACGATGTTGAAAATTTTTAAACATATCAAAACTCGCGCAAGCTGGAGACAATAACACCGCATCTTCTTTTTCAGCACATTGCCGAGCCTTTGTCACGGCTTCAGCCATAGAGCTTACCTGAAAAATTTCACAATCTTGTTGTAAGGCTTTTTCTATTAACGCAGCATCTTCACCCATTACAATCATTTTTTTGACATGTTTTTTTACCACCTCGGACAAATCTCGAAAATCTGCGCCTTTGCCCTGTCCCCCTGCTATTAATACTATTTGACCTTGGCGTATTTTCCCAAGCCCTTCAACTGCAGCAATCGTCGCACCAATATTTGTTCCTTTACTATCGTTATACCAAGCGACCCCATTTTCTTCACCTAAATATTCACAACGATGAGGTAACCCAGTAAATTCTTTACACGCTCTAACAATATCAGCCAGATCAATTTTTAAGGCGACACCCATCGCGATTGCAGCTAAGTAATTCAACCAATTATGGATCCCTGGTAAAGGTAATTCCTTAACGTTTATAATCGTACCCTGATTATTTGCCAAATAAATCTCCGTATTATCTTCGATTAAACCAAATTGATTCGGTTGATTAGGCAGGTGGCGAGTAAAACTATAAATATCAATTTCAGTTGATAACACTTGTGTTAATTCTTCATCAGCATTTTGCACGATTGTTTTTGCCTGACGATAAATCCGATGTTTTGCCGCGACATAAGCATCATAAGAATCATAACGATCTAAATGATCCGGTGAGACATTTAAAATAGTTGCAACTTCAGCTGATAATGAATGAGTTGTTTCTAATTGAAAACTCGATAATTCCAACACATAAATATCTGCATCATCATCTAATAGCGATAATACTGGTGGCCCTAAATTACCGCCGACTTTTGTGTTCATCCCTGCTGCTTGGCACATTTCACCAACTAAAGAGGTCACTGTGCTTTTGCCATTTGTGCCAGTAATGGCAACAATAGGTGCTTTAGCATGGCGAACAAATAATTCGATATCTCCTATCACTTCAATTTGTTCAGTGTGAAAATTAATCGGTAAACTCGCAATAGCAATCCCAGGACTCACAACCAGCGTTTTAGCTTGACGCAACACTGCAGGATTTAATTCTCCCAAATAAATTGGTAAATCAGGATAACGAGAATTAATGAGATCCATATTCGGTGGGGATAATCTAGTATCCATTAAAATACAAGGAATAGATTGTTGAATTAAAAATTCAAGAGTAGCAAATCCTGATATACCTGCACCGATCACAACATGCATATTTGACATCGTATCCAACTCAATTCCTACTTTATTTTAAATTGAAAGCATTATGTCAGATAACAGAAAACTTATAAAATATAGTTAACTAGTTTTCGCAATTTTAGCTTCATCTAATAACCAATCTCTTAAAATTTTTATTTTTTCAAATTCCGCTGATTCTTTGGGAAAAACATAATAATAAGATTCAACACTCGGAATTTTCACATCAAATGGCACCATTAAATTTCCTTTCGCGATATCATTTTCGACTAATTTACTATGTGATAAGGCGATCCCCAAACCTTGAAGCGCCGCTTCGACCGATTGATCATATTGATTAAGATGTAAAAAATGCAAATCTTCTGTTATTTCTTCGCCGATTGATTTAAGCCACGCACCCCAACTAATCTTTTTAGTGATCCCTTGTGATTCGAGTAACGTAAAATAACTTAATTTGATGTCACCATGTCTTTGTTTCACATCCTCATACAATTGCGGACTACAAATTGGGAGAATATCATCTTCAATTAATTTAATACTTATGACATCATCACCCCAGTTACCGCAACCGACATAAACAGCAGCATCTAAATCATCAAGGGAAAAGTCGATAACTTTAAATGGTGTAGAAAATACAATTTCATACTCTGGATACTTTTGTTGGAAACTTGGTAAACTTGGAAAAAGCCATCGATAGGAAAATG
>CAYGUK010000132.1:0-10112 GCA_964352985.1 uncultured Legionellales bacterium | reverse complement strand
GAAAAGAACAGACTTTCCTCACGCGATGGGGATTCTTAAGGGGAGAATCGCGATTTTCCCCTTAAGTGCCGTTAGCCTGGCTTTGCCAGGTTAGGCAGTATTATCAGGGTAACTATTTAGCATTTATGCTGAATAGTTACCAAAATTTATTTAATACCCGCAATCTGTAAACTTTGTGTGTAAGCCATCATCACAGATTCATCTTCGACTAATTCAGTTAGTTCGCTCACTAAATCATGTAACTCTTCTTCAGTAATTAAATTTGTTTTTAATAACGCATTTTCTTGTTCGAGCAGATCCGTAATAATCATTTCGTATTTTAAATCTGAACCATTTAATACGGGCTGAAAAATTTTAGCACCAATGCCTTGAAAGCCAAGTTGATGTAAATAATGAAACAGCTTTTTACCGGTTTGTGGATCGCGATTGGTGGCCGCTAACACATCATGATTTAATTCACGCCATCTGCTAAACGCATCACTCGTTGGATAACAATATTCATGTCCTAAAATCGCACTTTCACATGCAAACACTCCACCTTTTTTTAGAGAATGATAAATTGTTTCTAGCACTTGCATGGGATTGAGTAAGTGAATTAACAAGAAACGACAATATACAAAATCAAATTGCTGATTTAAGTTAGAGATATCTGCCGCTGAAATATTAGTAAATTCTATATTAGTTAAGTTTTTATCTTTAGCAACTTGTTCTGCTATCATTAACTGTTGATCACAATTATCAACAGCAACAACTTTACCTTCTGGACCGACTTGCTCAGCTAACCAAGCAGTCATGATGCCAATACCACATCCTAAATCTAAAACTGTATCACCTTGTTTGATGCCACTCGCAAGAATAAATTGCTGAGTTGAAGGATTAACAAATTCATTAATAGCTTGACGATGAGTTTTATTCGTTTCGCCGACGCTACGATGATAATTTGAATCAGCCATGATTTTTTTGTCTCCTTACTTAAACTTGAAAGCCAGTGAATACTTCATTTAATTGTCTTGCTACATGAATAAACGTTGTGCGTTTAGATAATTCTTTTAATCGTTGCGCCCCCACATAAGTGCAAGCAGAACGTAAGCCGCCCAAGATATCTTGAATCGTATCATTCACACTGCCGCGATAAGGGACATTAACTGACCGCCCCTCACTGGTGCGATATTCTGCAACTTTCCCATTATGACGCTCCATCGCTTCGCGCGAACTCATCCCATAAAAACGCATATAATTTTTATTGTTTTCAGTGAATTTTTCTCCATTACATTCATCATGACCAGATAACATGCCACCCAACATAACAAAATCAGCACCAGCTGCAAATGCTTTTACAACATCTCCAGGCACCGTACAACCTCCATCTGCGCAAACAAGACCAGATAATCCGTGAGCCGCATCCGCACATTCGATGATGGCCGATAATTGCGGATATCCCACGCCTGTTTTTTCTCGAGTCGTACAAACTGAACCTGGACCGATCCCAATTTTAATAATATCAGCACCAGATAATAATAATTCTTCAACCATTTCTCCGGTAACAACATTACCCGCCATAATGATACTTTGTGGAAAAGCTTTTCTTGTTTTACGAACGAAATCGACAAAATGTTCTGAATAACCGTTAGCCACATCAAGGCAAATCATATTCATAGGGGTTTGTGCCATGATAGTTTTTAAAACAACAAAATCTTCATCACTAGTACCACTACTTACAAAAGTATATTTGACTATATGTTCATTTTTTTTTATTTCTTGTTGCCAATTGGACAATGACTCAAATTTATTTACAGCGGTCATTAGATTATATTGCGTCATAGCATTAGCCATGGCAAATGTCCCAGTGTGGTCCATATTGGCGGCAATAAGAGGTACACCTTGCCATTTGTTATTTGAGTGTAGAAAATTAAATTCACGCTCTAAGACGACTTCAGCTCTTGAACGCAAGACCGACCGCTTTGGTCGTATCAACACATCTTTAAAATCTAACTTTGTACCTTCTTCAAAACGCATGGTATTAACCTTATTAAATGTTGGCGGGTGATTATAGCAAATTCAAATTATTTTGGGACTAAATTCGGCCGATAAAATTATGCATTTATGGAATACAATAGTTTTGGTGTAAAATTTCATGGGTGAAACTTGTTCGCAAGTAAAATCCTCGAGGCAACGTCATAATTGGTTGACCTTCAGGCCCAATTGCTTGGCAAAGCGATTTGGCGTTCGCACCTTTAGGACGAATTTGTAAAACAGTACCAAGCCGAGCGTCTATCTGTTCTAATTTCCCTAAGGCAATCATATCAGTTAATTCTTGCCAATCACGACGCAATAAATAAAGTTGTTTCGCATTCGGAGTCCAACAAATTGGCATGCCTATTCGGCGATTGGCGATGGGGATGGATTTATCACCTTCTACGGGGACCCATAAAACACGAGATAATTTTGCTTTCACCCAACTTGTTTCCCAAGTTAATCGACTCAAATTTAACAATGGAACGGTGGAGACAAAAGTTGTTTCCAGTGGTTTTCCATTTTTATCGATTGGAATGGTTTTAAGTTCAATACCTAAACAAGGAAAATCAGGTTGCGGTTTTGAGCCACTTAAGGCACCAAGATGAAGCTCAATGAGTTGTCCTGTCCAACCTTTTTCACGATTAAAATCTTCTGGCACTGAACTGTTTTTTTGGTGTGCTAATTCACCTAGAGTTGCACCTGCAATTTTATTAGCACGTTCAAGTAATTGTTTTTCAGTATTTGGTGGCGCTAGCATTATTGATTAATTACCAGTAGACTGTTTATTCTTTTTTATCATAAAAGTTTAGTTTAATAATGACAACACTTAAGAATAAAATTGTTTGGATAACGGGCGCATCCTCAGGTATTGGTGAAGCACTTGCAAAAGTTTATAGTGAGTTAGGCGCAACACTCATCTTAAGCGCTCGGCGCGAAGAAGAATTGCAACGCGTTGCCAAAGAATGTCAACCTTATCAAAATGAAATAATGATTTTACCACTAGATATGTGTGATTTTACTGTTATGTCGCAAGCTGTAAAAAAGATTTTAGATAAATTTCATCACATCGATATTTTGATCAATAACGCAGGTATTTCACAACGTGGTTATGCTGTTAACACTGAATTTTCTGTAGATCAAAAAATTATGAACACGAATTTTTTTGGCCCAGTACAATTAACTAAAGCTGTTTTACCCTCTATGATCAGTCGTCAAACTGGACACATTGTTGTTGTTAGTTCCGTCACAGGTCATGTTGGAATACCCTATCGCACTGCTTATAGCGCGTCAAAACATGCAATTCAAGGTTACTTCAATGGATTAAGAGGTGAGTTAGCTCGCGATAATATTTATGTTACGTTAATTTGTCCTGGCTTTATTCGCACGAATATCTCGTTTCACGCATTGCATGCAGATGGCAAAGAACATAACACCCTAGATAAAACTCAAGCCAAAGGCATGTCTAGTTTCACCTGCGCAAAAAAAATAATAAAAGCAATTAAAAAAAGAAAACGTGAAGTAACAATGGGAGGTATTGAAATTTATGCCATTTGGTTACAACGTTTTTTTCCCGGATTAGTTGCAACTGTTTTAAAACGGATTAAACCTATCATGTGATGGTATTGCCTTATCGCCTAAAAAAATGCATACTAACGCCCATTCATGCTTTTATATCTGTGATCAAGGAAGGATGGTCAATGCCTAAATTGCTTTTAATTTTTTTTGGTATTATTTTTATTATTAATCCAAGTCTAGCGACAACCGTCACTCCACCAAATATTTTAACTTATCGTCAAACCTTTAATAACATTAGCTTACGTTTACCTATTGGTTATACTGCGATCGCCCCTTCAACGACAGAAGACATCACAACATATACTTTTTACAAAGCGACAAATCCTGAAAAACCCAGCAGCATTATTCGCATTTATATTTTTCACAAAGAAACCAAATCTAACGCTAAACAATTAATTAATGCTTTTTTAAAGGGATTAAAACGCACACATATTGTTTTCAAACGTGAACCATTTCAAATCCAACAACTTGCAAAACAATCTTTTACAAAAATAAATTGGCACAATCACAATACAGCAGGCTCAGTCTACGGACATGTCAACGCTAAAGGGATGACGCTCATTACGGTGCAAACAAAAGGGGCTCAAAGCCAAGAAGATTTGCATTACGCTGATGTAAGTTTGCAGACGCTATCACTACAAAATCAATAATCTTGTTATTTCAAATATATACTCATAAAATAGTTCTTACCTAATGATCAGGGAGGATAGTAATGGAAACTATTTCAAGTTTTCGTGGTATGTCAGGTGAAGTTGTTCGTGGCTTTGTTAAACTATCACTCTTCTTTACTATTATTCCAATCATCTTGGTTTGGATTGTTTTTATTATATATATGGCATTTTTGGGTCATCGTGTTCCCGGCGCTCTCAATCTAGTCATCATATATGGGATTACTGCCATGTTTTTAGGACGTTTTAGTTTAGCTGCTGCAAGAGGCGAATTAAATGCAGCTTTTTTTAGTACTAAACTCGAACGAGGGGAAGTATTTCGTTATGTCGGTCGGTTTTTTTTAATCACATTAATGTGGGGTATTCCGGTTCTATTTTTAATCTGGTTAATCAGTGGAAATTTGGGTGCTGTAATGTCAGGTTTAATACCAGGAGTCTCATTATCCGGATCCGGCTATGGTATGGCACCCTCACTAAGTTTCGCGGATAGATTTGCTTTTGGTTTTATTTTATTAATGTTAGTTCTACTCATTGGATTAGTCTTATTAGCCATCACTCCAATATTAGCAGCTTATTGTGAGTCAGTGACCGAAGTGTTTAGTTTAGAAACTTGGGGTTGGGTTTTTCGGGAAAGAGGTGAAGACTTAACTACTTATTTAGGTGGTATAGCTTCCGCATATGTTATGTTTTTTTTAATTTATAGTATTCCTTTTATGATTATTACTTATATCGCTTTCAAAATATCAATTAATTTTGGCACATTTATTAGTATGTTTTTTACTCTACTCCCTTATTTTATTGCACCTGTTATTTTAGGTCGAATGGCGGGTGCATTCATTTGTGGCGAAACGCATATTGAAATTGACCTCGATATCTCAGCAAGAGAAATGGCATCTGAAATGTTTACTGATCCAGCTGTGGCAAGTGCAATTGCCGCTCAAATTGCAGAGAAAAATAACAATGCTAAATCAAAAGGAACTAACAAATATTCATCACCAATTACAAAAGAGGAAACACCAAAGCAATCAAAATACAAACCAAGTAGTGAAGAAGATAAAGAAGAAAATAAAGAAGTAATACAAAAAACACCCACTTTTCATGAAATAATAGATAAAGTAAGAATAACAAACGAAAGTGACTTAGCTGCAAATTTAATTAAAGCCGAACATCACTTAACGCAATCTCCAGCGGATCTTTATAAAACTATTGAAGTTGCTTTTCTACGCAAAAAAGCAGGAAAAGAAGTCGAAGCAGTCGATGCCGCAGGAAAAGCCATTACCCTTGCTATTAGCCTGCAATTACCAGACTTTGCACTTGACGTTTATAAAGGATTCATTAAAAACCGCTCTCAATTAGTACTAGAGCATACTACGCTAAACGCATTGGTTGATTTATTTCTCGAAAAAGATCAATATCTCGATGCTGGATGGTGTAGTTATTTTGTAACTGTTGGAACTGATGATGAAAACCTCATTTTGAATGGTCAGAAAAAATTATTGGCTATTGCTGATAAGGCAAAAAGATCAAACAATAGCCAAGATGCCATTTCTCTTTATGAGTTTTTCATTAAAAAATTTCCAGAATCCACTCTCATTGATTATGCAGAGCAATCTGCTGCTGAGGAAAAACGTAAATTAGGAAAATAATATGAAAATTATCACCGCATTATTTTTGAGCTTATTAATAAGCATTCCAAGCTTTGCACTTCACCGATCAACCTTACCGCAAAGTCTACAAACAAAACATGGCACACCTATGCCTCGATATTTGTCTGTCACTTTACCCCTTAAACAAGCAGAAGAATGGATTTTTGCTAATCGCAATCAGCTATTACAAGGAAAACTTACTCTCACGATTTCACGCCCTGGATTTATCAACGAAATAATAATATTTGATCATGGGCAGTTTAATCATTATTGGCATGACATGAAATTAGGTAAAGGTGCAAAACCAAATGATGTTAATTTTAAATTTGTTTCGACTAAAAAATATCTAACCGCACCAGGTGACAGTCTAGAATTAGAATTTACTAATGTTCAAAATTTATTTGGAGCTAGCGCTTATTTTTCAGGTATTCTACCCAAAGGTTTTTACACTTCTTATGGGCGTTATTCAGGATTATCTGATAAACCGAATTTTGCACACACTGAAATAAAAAATATTGTTTACAAACTCGGTTTAACTCCCAGCCAGGCACAAAAACTTTTAAAAAATTTAGATCATAAAGCTTTTTTATCAAATTGGCATGAGCAATGGTCGTTAAAAATTGTTAATCAGCAAGGATGGTTATCACCACTGCGTGTACCATTCAAAGCAAATTACAGAGTGTAAGGAAAAAATCGATGTCATTAACCTATTCAAGCCTAATGCCATTAGGGACTATTGCACCAGATTTTAATTTACAAGATGTAACTTCTGATAACGATGTTTCGCTACAAGAATTAAAATCAGAAATTGCAACTGTCATCATGTTTATTTGCAATCATTGCCCTTATGTCATTCATATCCAAGATAAACTCATAGAAATTGCCCATCATTATATGGAGAAAAATATTCAATTTATCGCCATTAATTCAAATGATGTTTTATCCTATCCCGAAGATTCTCCCCAAAATATGAAAGCGCGTGCAAAATCACTGGACTATCCTTTTGTCTATCTATTCGATGAAAATCAATCCGTCGCAAAAGCCTACCAAGCTGCTTGCACACCTGAGTTCTATATTTTTGATCATAATCTAGCTTGCATTTATCGTGGACGTTTTGATTGTTCCACGCCAGGTAATGGCGAAACAGTAACTGGAGATGATTTAAGACAAGCATTGAATGATATTATGCGTGGAAATCCAGTCAATCCAGATCAACATCAAAGCCAAGGATGTAGTATAAAATGGAAAAATTAAAAGTAATTATCGTATTAGTTTTATTAAGCATGATCTTAGTTGCTTGTGGTCATAATGAAGATGGTTCGAAAAAAACATTCATGGATCCACAAATTAAATCTTACAATAAAGCAAAAGATGTGCAAAAGGTCATAAACAATGATGCGTTAAATACAAAACAAGCTATCGACAAACAATTAAATAATAAAAAATAGCGTTAAATATATTCAACTTTGTCGATCACATATTCCACATCCCCGCTTGGTGTTTTAACCACGACTTCATCACCTTCACTTTTACTAATGAGAGCGCGAGCAATGGGTGAATTAACGGATATTTTATTATTTTTAATATCTGCTTCATCATCACCAACAATTTGATAAGTCATCATTGTTTCATCCTCTACATTAAAGAGGGTAACGGTTGTACCAAAAAGAACTTTCTCAGAAGCAGGAAGTTTACTCACATCAATAATTTGAGCATTAGATAATTTTCCTTCAATTTCTTGAATGCGTCCTTCAATAAAACTTTGTTGCTCACGAGCCGCATGATATTCAGCATTTTCTTTTAAATCACCATGCGCTCTAGCCTCAGCAATAGCATCAATTACTTTGGGTCTCGCAACCGTTTTTAATTCATTTAATTCTTCTCTTAATAATTCTGCGCCAGCTAAGGTCATAGGCACTTTATCCATGTTACAACACCTCTTTTCATCATTATGCAATAAGCGACGTATTTAAACATAGTTTGATTCTAATAAAAAGATGGTTACAGGACTAATATATTCAGATGAAATTGCGTTACTTTAAAAGAGAAAATAATGAAATATATTTTATTCTATATATTTCATTGGCTTATAATTTAGTTTCCCTAAATCGAAAATACTAAATAAACTAAGTGTATAATCGCTTCACTTGCTCTAAAAACTTTCAAATTCTTCGGCTAAATCTTGTAAACGATTTACCTGTCCCGGTAGACGATAGTGCCAAGATAATATGTTGGCTTTAGCACCTGCAAGTGTTGTGGTGTAGTTGACGCTATGACGCAAAGCACTACTACGAATTTCATGAGAATCTTCTATCGCTTGTTTACCTGATGTGGTATTCACGATGAAAGTAATTTCATCATTTTTAATCATGTCAACAATATGAGGTCGCCCTTCAATTACCTTATTAACACGACGACATTTAATTTTAGCATCTTGCAATGCTTTCGCCGTACCATGCGACGCTACAATTTCAAACCCCCAGCGTACTAAATCACGAACTATTGGTTTGACGGCTTCTTTATCTTCATCTCGAACACTCACAAATGCAATGCCATGCGGTTCGAAAGATAATCCCATACTTAAATTTGCTTTGGCAAACGCTTCACCAAAACTAATACCGATCCCCATTACTTCACCGGTTGAGCGCATTTCTGGTCCTAAAATAGGATCCACGCCAGCAAATCGACTAAATGGAAAGACAGATTTTTTTACTGAGAAAAATTGACTCGATAAATCATGAGTAAAAGCTTGTTCTTTTAAATTAATTCCAACCATGCATTTAGCTGCAATTTTAGCTAAGGGCACACCCGTTGCTTTTGAAACGAAGGGAACCGTACGAGCCGCACGTGGATTTATTTCGAGAACATAAATAATATTATCTTTAATTGCAAATTGCCCGTTTACTAAACCAATCACACCTAGTTCTAATGCCATTTGGCTCATTTGATCACGTAATTGTTGTTGAATATCTTCGGAAAGTGAAAATGGTGGTAAGCTACAAGCAGAATCACCAGAATGAACTCCGGCTTGCTCAATGTGTTCCATAATGCCGCCTATTAACACTTCTTCACCATCACAAATCGCATCCACGTCAACTTCAATTGCATCATCCAAAAATCGATCGAGTAAAACAGGTGATGAATTTGATACTTCAACTGCACTGGTTAAATAATTACGTAATTCCTTATCATTATAGACAATTTGCATAGCACGACCGCCTAACACATAGGACGGACGCACAATAATGGGATAACCTAATTTTTGTGCGCGTAGTATTCCATCTTCCACATTCGATGCAGTGGCATTATTGGGTTGCTTAATTTTGATTTTTTCGAGTAATTGCTGGAAGCGTTCACGATCCTCTGCGCGATCAATTGAATCAGGTGATGTTCCAATAATAGGCACGCCAGCTTGTTCTAATTGTTTAGCTAGTTTTAAAGGAGTTTGACCACCATATTGAACAATCACACCATAAGGTTTTTCAATTTCAACTATTGCTAAGACATCTTCAATCGTTAATGGCTCGAAATAAAGTCTATCTGAAGTGTTAAAGTCAGTCGACACAGTTTCAGGATTACAATTAATCATGATGGTTTCATAGCCTTCATCACGCAAAGCAAACGCGGCATGAACACAACAATAATCAAATTCAATTCCTTGCCCTATTCGATTGGGACCACCACCTAAAATAATTATTTTTTTGTTATTGGTTGGAAGTGCTTCACACTCTTCATCATAACTTGAATAAAGATAAGCTGTGTTTGTGTTGAACTCAGCGCTACAAGTATCCACTCTTTTAAATACTGGTTTGATATCTAGGCTTAATCTTTTTGTTCTAACAGCTTGCTCAGATTCATTGATTAATTGCGCAATTCTAGCGTCAGAAAATCCTTTGCGTTTGTAACGATATAACTGATCTTTTGTAAAATCATTTAAATGACTTTGTTGAATTTCATTTTCAGTTAGTACTAAATCTTCGATTTGTGCTAAAAACCATGGATCAATTTGACAATAACGATAAACTTTTTCAACATCAAAACCATTACGAAAAGCATCTGCCACATACCACAATCGATTTGCACCCGGTAATCTTAATTCTCGGCGTAAAGTATAAAACGCATCTATTTCATTTTGATCTAAAATGGGTTCTAAACCACAGTGAGTTGCTGCAAGTCCGCGAATTCCTGTATGCAACGAGAGTTGAAA
>CAYGUK010000131.1:0-10165 GCA_964352985.1 uncultured Legionellales bacterium | reverse complement strand
ATAATTCTATAGGGTTTTTAGTAAGCTGCCTAGAACGAGCAAATCAATTTATCTTTTCTATCAATATACAGCACGCTAACTTTGATTCATTTAAATCGACGAAAAAATATCACGGAATTATTATTCCGATCGGCTCATTTCAACTACTTTATCCGCGAGAAAAAGCTTATGACGCTCTCGAAAAGCTTTATGATTGGTTAGCACCAACGGGCAAACTCATTATGGATATCTTTGTTCCTTGGGATGCGTTGTATGAGGGCGCAGAAACAGAAACTAGCTCAGCCAACATTAAATTAAACAATGGCGATATTATTCAACTCGTCAGTCATAACCAAGCGAATAAATTTGAGCAACATATTCATTCTGAAATGAAATATACAAAAATCCGTGATGGGCAACCAATTCAAGTAGAAGATGAACAGTTAGACATTCAATGGTATTACGTAAACGAAATGCATTTACTGCTCGAAAAATTTAGATTTTCAAATATTCAGCACGTGATGCGCAATCTCAATGGTTGTGATCGCATAACCTTTATCGCGCAAAAATAGCAGTGGCTAATTACATTCACCACCATAGTTTCCTTGAATACAGCCGGCAGGAGTAATAGTAATTGTTATACCATTATATAAAGTTGCCCACTGA
This sequence comes from uncultured Legionellales bacterium, assembly GCA_964352985.1. GTDB lineage: Bacteria > Pseudomonadota > Gammaproteobacteria > JAHCLG01 > JAHCLG01 > CAYGUK01. The sequence goes on along the minus strand of CAYGUK010000131.1, from coordinate 9,520 downwards.
TTATAATTGTATGTGCCCGCATAAGTTGTTCCAGGTAAAATGATAAAGCTATTAGTTTCGCCATTAGAACAAAATGTGAGACAATTCGCAGTGTGAAGACTTGTACCCGGAGGTGCATTAATAATTTTACAATTTTGTATATCATTATTGTAACCAGAACCACTTATAGCGAGAGATTGATTATTATTAGTTTGATTATTGACTGTGAATTGGTAAGTTGTATTAGGCCCATTACAATTATTATAAATACCAGCACTCGCTTGACCACACATGAATAACCATAATGAAACTGAGATAAGGGTTAAGATACTTTTCATTATATTTTACCTCTAGGACTTCTATATATTGTGTTGAATTACACTCACTTATTAAATAATTTTAGTTTGCATTTTTTGTCGTGTCAATCAATCGAGATTTTATGATTGATTTATTACATGAAAATCAACACCTTGAACAGCCAAAATTTTATATATTAAGAACAAAAAATAAAAGCTTTCAATGACCTTGGTTCTTGGAATACGAATAGATTCATATGAGGTTAAATATCTTATATTAATAATGCCACATCAGTGCGTCGATTGATTATACTGGTGAGGGATAATTCCACCTGCTCAATTACGTTGATTTATGTTAACAATGATATTTTATATTTATCAAAGTCCCCATACTAAATTTTCTAAGTCACTTATGTTTTCTATTTTTTGTTGCCAATTAGGAATTCTAATTTGCAGATTTAGATTACTATATCGGTGTAGAAACATTAATGTGTTCAATTGTCTACTCAAATTTTTTGTTAAATCTTTTGGTGAATAACCATAGGCGATCAAAAATTCTCTTAAAAACTTTTTATTTCCTTGAATGAGAAAAACGCCAGGACCTAATAAATCGTATTGTGCTAAGCCTAGCATTGCGTCACCAAAATCTATTAAGCCAGAAATATGCCAAGCATCTTGTTTTTGTTTTACTAAGATATTCATCGGTGTGTATTCGCCTGTTAAAATGACAGGCTTATGAATGTTGGGCAAACTCTTTTTTGACTTAGCAAGATAGTGTGGAATTTGTTTTACTAATGACTTTGTTAATTGTTTTGATTGATGGTGTTCTGCGCAGTTATTCATTTGTTGATTTATAAATTGTGCCCAATGACTATCAATAGTTTCAAGCCCCTGGGTCGATAGGGCATGAACCTCAGCAATTAATGCGCCTAACTCTCGAATAATGATTATTTTATCTTTGGATTCAAATGTTTCCCATAAATTTTCTAATAACATGCCTTCTAATTGATTCATTATTATATAAGGCCATTCCGATATTTCACCCTCGTGTTCAACTTTTGGTGTATTAACGGTGAGTTTATTATAAAGGTGTTTCATGACTAATATTTCACTTAAATAATGATCATAATGCGCAGGGGGAAATATTTTAATTATTTTGCTACTACCACATGAATATACAAGATTAGTTCCTAACAGCAATTTAATTTGGCTGTTTGGTAAATGATGATAAGCTAAGATTTCATGTGCGGCATTTTTAAAAATCTTATCATTCAAATTGAGTTGATCATATTCTTCATAAGTTTGGGCGTTGGGTAAAACTGTATTGAATGTTGTCATTTTATTGATTCCCTATTTGTAATTTTTTAGCTTCATTTAACTATGTGAAGATTTTGTGGATTACATTTTAGCACTGTTTGGGGATTTTACACTTCAATTTCTTCATTACGCAAACCAAGACAATTGAAATGACATGTATTTAGTTAAAATAAACTTTTCGCTATACAATAAAAAAGAGGGCGGTATATTACATAAAAGGAAATCTCATTAATTCTAGGTTAATTAAGCCAAATAGTCAGTGGTTTATTGAGGAATGAAAGATATAAAACTCATTCATATAGTCGAGGAGAAATTATTGAAAATCGAAGACTAACAAAAAATAAAACAGGCGCAGAAGTTCTTAATTTGTCGAATATCTCAAAATTAGCAATTTTGCATGTGAGCCAACTTAAACAAGCTCATGTTGCTGAATTGGGATGTTGTTCTGGTAATTTTGCACGAGAAGTTTTTCGGCAATCACCAAATACTCATATCTTGGCGATGGATTTAGAAAAGAAACATCTCGATGTGTTACCTCCGTCGCTTGATAAATATCAGCTTGCATCTGTTGCAATTTTTGATAGTGACAGTCGCTTAAAAAATGTTTATTACTATTTGCTATCATCTCTTTACTCATTTACTATTACCTCTTTAGTTTGTGAATTATTCGATCGGGCCGCCGTCAGACGTGCCGTTATTGATGACTCGTTGATAAAAAAATATGAATTATTCGATTTTAAAAGCGTCAGGCGTGAAATTCACTTCATTGACGCTACAGATTTTGATATGAATTTTTAAATTTTCGCTTTTAACTATTTTAAACTTCGATTAAATCTATCAGATTATTGATCTAATATTTTACTTTTCAGGTTTAAATTAATTTCGTTTATACACTATGAATTATTTCGTTATTTACGTTGAATTGAAACTACTAGATTGTCGATATTAATTTTCCACTCTAAGATTAAAATTACCCACTATAAAATATCAGCTATTAAGGCACTTTTAATTCGAAAAAATCGGGACGAATATCACCAATAAAAACACTAAAACAAAAAGCATTTTTACCCAGTAACACAAGCTCCGCAAAACCCCAAATTAATACCCAAAACCACACAATCCACGGTATACATTAGGTATACAGAGAGAAAACAGCACAGACCAAACTTTTTCATGTAGACTCATAACCAATTGATTTAAAAGACTGGAGCCGAGGAGGATCGAACTCCCGACCTTCGCATTGCGAACGCGACGCTCTCCCAGCTGAGCTACGGCCCCATTAAAGATTGGGGAAGATGATATATAAAATGGCCAGGACGTATAAATTTATCACATGCCAATTTCGGAGAAAAGTGCTATTTTAATTTTGAATTAAAAGGCAGATGCCTGGGATTGTTTCTTGCTTTTCTACCTGTTCCCCCTTCATTATTGTTTTGTGACTCATTATTGGTTTCGGACTTTTTATTGTTGTTATCATTCACAAATAACTTTTTATATTGTTTCTCAGTTTGTAATGATTGTGTGGGTTGTTGATCCATATTAGAAGGCTCTGTTGACTTGCTTTGATCAAACAATTGATTTTGGATGTAGGCGTCTGAGTTTACAATTTGGTTATCAGTTTCAGATTGGTCCTCTTTCGAATTTTCATCAGAAATAAGTTCCATGCGTTGTATTAAACTGAAAAAGTATTTGCAAATTAAATATAGAAAAATAGCGATAATTAAGTAAATGCTAGCGATTAATAGGCCTTTAAAAATGATGGGTTTTGCAAAGCAGTAGAGTAACAAGCATATGATAAATATGCTCACTAAAAAGATGAGAGTGGAAAATAGCCGTTTTTGTTTAGACATAAAAGATAAACTCACACTACTATCTATAATTATAGTCCAAAATAACTAATTTACTAAATTATGCAAGCTAAGTGAATTTAAGTGAAAACTGTAAAAAATCCTTAAGGTCATTCGCGTAGAGTGGTTATAAAACAATTAATAATTAGGTAGATATGCCAAAAGTTTCTATTGAAAAGTATAAGCAATATTTACAAGCGTTATTTAGAGTATCGAAAAAAGACCGTCAGGCTAATTTTGCCAAGCTTTACGAGGTGATAACTAAAGAGGAACGCCCTGAATTAATTAGTATCCTGACAGATGAAGCAATAATTTCTAATCAAGTGATTTGGCTGAAAGAATTTATTATTTATGCGAAGAATTTTCACCAAAGCGATACTCATCACACTCTGAGTTGGAATTTAATGTATAGTGAATTTAAATTCTTCAGTATGAATCCAAATAATAAAAATAGATTAGTTGATAAGTTCAAACAAATATTAATTACTGAGCAGTGCCGTGGTTGTCAACACTCATTTTATCGGCAAATTGCACTTTCAGCAGATTTAAATTTATTAGACGAATTAAAATGTCTACCAGAGCCTGAAATATATCACTTGATCCGCTATCTTTCACCTTCACATCTTGACAGTTTAATCGTTTTTCTAAAGGCGGAGAAAAGTTCAGCGCGTCATAACAGAGTAATCGTTTCATGTTTAATTGCTTTGGCTACGAGATTAATTGATTCAATAGTCAATAGCAGAGAGAGCTTAAAAGCGTTATTTCCTGATTATAATCCGCTTAATCAGGGATTCCCATTTTTGGGTAAGAAGCAAATTCATTTTGTGCCACGAGAATTACATCGGGAAATTATGCGTGAAATTCCCAAAAGGTGTGAGCCTCAGACTGCTTGTTATATTCTTGTTTCGCTTAGCCAATATTTAATGAGTAATTGGGGGACAATAGCGCAAGATTCTATAGCTTATTATTTAAATCGAGCGGTTGAATTATTTCAGGCTAATGCTCAAATATTAATGTATAGTAAAACGCAACTGCAATTTTATGGTGTGACTCCTACAGAAAATTTAATTGCTTCAATTATACATTTAGTTGAAAAACATCCTGAGAAAAAAAGAATTATGACCAATCTTATTTTATTTCGTGAACGAGTTTTGGTTGGTGATAGCATAGATGATTTATTATTAACGACTCTTCAAACTAGGTTGAAAATGATAGAAGGTAGAGATGAAGCGAGCTCAACACTAAGGCAAGATCAAAGACGTTGAAAGTTATAATCTAAAATTATTAGATCACTAATATTCATAACCAAGTTAAAGTTGAATATTTCGAATAAAAATTAAGTTTTTATTTTAACAAGTCTTTTAAATAATGTGGAAGTTCTTCAAATTTAGATTCATGCTGCAGATATTTCGGTAAGCCACTAACATGTGATGGTTTAGCATAAATGGGACTTTGTGGAAAATATTCAAGTAATAATTGTGTTTTGCCTGCATCTTCGGCACCGAAAATATCAGCGATAAACTCAATCGCTAAATCAATACCACTGGTTACACCACCAGAAATCCAGAATTTATCGTTTTTTACAATGCGATTTTCATTTATTTGAATATCCTGTAATTGACGTAATTCTGGATAGGCTCGCCAGTAAGTAGTGACAGATTGATTTTTTAAAAGTCCTGCGTAATAAAGTAAAAACATGCCAGTACAAACAGATAAGACATATTGCGCGTTAGTTGCTTGTTTTTCTATAAAATTAAGTAAGGATTTATTATGAATCTCTTGTAACCTACCGTGTCCGCCAGGCACAAGAAAATAATCAAATTGTGGCGCTGTGCTAAATGAACAATGCGGTTTTAGTGTGATGTTACTCGCGCATTGAATTAATTCGTCATGTTCTGCGACTAAATTGAGTTCTATTGATGTATTAGAAAATTTTTGCCAAACAGTGAAAACCTCCCAAGGACCAATAATATCCATGGGTTGCGCATTATTAAATATTAGAATGCCTAATTTTTTCATTAAAATAATTTACGTGTATAAAAAATTAATTATAGATAAAAACACTTCGACTTGCGAGAAAATTATGAGTGTCAACATTTATAAAAATAGTAACACCTTTTACAAATAGGTCTTATTCTTTTTTTGGTTTAATGCTGCATAATATTATTATACCGATAATCGCAGAAATTAACGAAGCGATTAATATTGCTTGACGAGCAAGCATTTCATAAGGTGTATTGGTAAACGCAAGCGAGCTGATAAATAAACTCATCGTAAAACCTATCCCCGTTAATGCACAAATACCGAGTATGTGTAACCAATTACAAGCATCGGGTAATTTAGAAAATTTTAATTTTATAATTATCCAACTAAAAATAAAGCCACCTAACATCTTGCCTAATACAAGACCTGTGATGATGCCAAGTGCTAGTGATTCAGTGAGTTGTCCTAATGAAAAATTTGCAAAGGAGACGCCACCATTAACAAATACAAAAAAGGGTAAAACAAAAAAAGCGACAAATGGATGTATTTTATGTTCTAACGTTTTTAAGGGTGAGTCATCACTGTGTTTAACTTTGATAGGAATGCATAAACCAACAATCACACCTGCTAAAGTGGCATGAATACCTGATTTTAAAATAATAACCCATAATGCAAAACCAATAATTAAATAGGCTGTGGTTTTTTTGACTGAAAAAATATTCATTAAAATTAAAACGGCAATTAATATTAATGCAAGAATAATTGTTGTGTAAGTTAAATTGGATGAATAAAAAACGGCAATGATAGTAATTGCTAATACATCATCGATGATTGACAGGGCAACTAAAAATGCCTTTAAGGCGGGCGGAATACGTTGACCAAGTAACGTGACAATCGTGAGGGCAAAGGCGATATCCGTGGTGGTTGGTATCGGCCATCCTTTTATCGTAGATGTAGAATGATAATTGAAAAAAATAAAAAACAAAATCGGAAAAACAATTCCACCAATTGCCGCAAAAAAAGGGAGTGCAACTTTTGCAATGCTTGATAAATTATCTTCGATGATTTCTCGTTTAACTTCGAGTGACAATAGCATAAAAAATATTGCCATTAAGCCATCGTTTACCCAAAGTAATAGTGGCTTGACCAAACTTGATTGACCAACTTTAACGCCCAGGGGTAAATGAATAAAATATTGATATAAGCTGTTTAAAGGCGTATGAACAATAATCAAAGCAACAATTAGCATGGCTAATATCAATATACCTGCGGTTGCTTCGTGCTTAAGAAAATCATTAAATTGTTTATTCATCGATGTTACTTACTGTTTGATATCGGTGATTAATGTTCTTCATCTTAAGCGATTTTAAATGAGAATGAAATATAATGATGTTTGTATTGCCACAAGGGTAATATCATATTTCGCTGTGCAAGTGCCATATTATTTCTTTCATTACCCAGATACTTTTACGCAATAATATACGGATATATTGAATTAAATTATAAGTTATTATTATTTTTATACTAAAATAAAAAATTAAAAGGATTTATGATGAAATTAATAAAGCCTAAATATAATCAACATAGACAACAATTTGAATTAACCTTATTGACTGATCACTATTATTATCATTTAGAAAATACAGAAAAAACAGCAGTGACTATCGCGGCTTTAATCACTTGTTATGGATTAGAAATTTCATGTGGTGATTTTTATTTTGCTGCGCATATCAATGGTGGTGAATTAACTGAAAAATGGCTTAAAATGATTTATTCTTTTTCTAAAGATTTCCCAAGTGATACTAAAATTGAAATTCGTATAACAAAATCAGAGGAGGATTATCCCGTCGATCGATTTTTAAAAACACTCAGTCAATGTTTTATAGCTGAATTACTTGTTGAGCCTACAATCGTTATTGCCAGTTTTCAACGAAGATATTTTAATAATGTAAAAGTCGCTATTGCTCCGACTTCTGATGAAAGTCAATCTAATGCTGATACTGTTTCAATCACGTATACCCCTACAAAAACTGGGGCTTAGTCTTAGCTTCGATATTAGTTAATTTAGCAAATATTTTTTACGCAATAATTCACAAGTGAAAAAATTAAATTTCTAAAAAAAGTTTCCAATGTGTGCGTTTTAAATATTCTCACTTTTTATAATTAATTAAATTTTACTGTTGATTTTCGGCACATACCAAATTTATCCCAGTATTCACTACCCACACAATGATGGCAATAGAATAAACCGTTTGGATCATATTTTAATTTAATCTTTAAAAGTTGAGGGTAGTTCTTTCCCCAGAATGCTTGTTGCCAGTTTTTCTGAAAATAATCAGCTTCATTGGCATAAGTTCCAGAATCAGGGGCAAGTTGCACAAACATATTAATCGCTTTAGAAATTGCGTCAGCTTTTTCTTTTGCACTAGCGCCAGGTTGAGGTAATCCTTTATATCCAGGGTAAACTTTATCATTGCTTGCACTCATTATAACAAGAGCGCCGGCGTCATAAACTACGGGATTAACAGATGTGGTTAAACCACGTTTAAGCGCATCTTTACTCGCACCTGCTAATCCTTTATTAAAATGAAACACAACACTGCCAAGACGTGATGCTTGATAAATGGTATCTGTTAATTGCGGTGCATTTTTTTCTGAAAAAAGAGAAATTGGAATGCACCAAGATTGATAAGTATACCAATAAGTGTGAACTTCGTTACTATTCGGGGTCCACCAATATTCACCCGGTTTTGCATCTTTTGCAGTATTAGCTTTGACATAGGACGGAAAATGTTTATGCCAAAAATCATAGTTATAAAGTTTATCAGGTGGAATCGAAAATATTTGAAGATTATTTTTATAATGATGTTGTGCGAGCCAGGTTGACATTTTTTGCCAAATTTGTTCTAGATTTTTTTGATTTTCGCCTTGATAAACCATGCCAAAATTGACGGAATTATCAGTATTAAACGCTATTTGTTCACCCCAATGTGGATTATTCATATTTTCATTATAGAACTTAACGATGTGAGCGATTAATAATTTATATTTTTCTTCATTCGTGCTATTTATTTTGCCGTGGATTAATGCATCATATTTCGGTAACGTATGAGTCATTAATGTTAATTGTGCGACGACACCATAAGTTGAGCCACCGCCACCACGTATCGCCCAAAATAAATCTTGGTTTTGACAGTGATTGGCAACTAAAATTTTACCATCTGCGGTGACGATTGTCGCTTGTAATACGCCGGCACTCCCCATACCGAATTTTTTTGAAAAACTACCAAAGCCTCCACCCTGCGTAAACCCACCCGCAGCACCAACAGTCGTGCAACCACCACCTTGAACGTAGCGTTGATGTTTTGCAGCCATTTGATAGGCATCAAGCCACCTGGCACCTGCTTGTACTGTTATAGCAGATTGCGCTTTTGTATTTTTTGGACAAGATTGTGGAATAAAGTGATCGTGAAAAGTGACTTTGCGCATGCGTCTTGTCCAAATTAAAAAAGAGTTAGCGGCACTTGAACGTCCTAGATAATCATGCCCTGATCCTTTTATTACTAAACGCAAATGATGTTGTCTTGCAAAATTTACCGCGGTGACAATATCTTGGATATTTTTCACTTCAGCGGCGTATACACTATTATGATAATTCCAAGCATTTAACCAACCTTGACTCATCGTGTTGCCAGGGCCTGATTGCACGACAAAGGGATTTTTTATTTTTGTTAAAAGCTTTTGACATTGTTTACTTTTAGGTTGTTGATGACAAATTGAAAGTAATGAATGCGGTTTAACAAGTTTACCCGTTAATTTTTTTTGAAGTGTTTGCCATTCAGTTTTGCTAGGCCAACAGGATTCTTGTGGTAAGCATCGACAGGTTTGTTTTTCTGATGCTTGAATTTGTTGTAAGTGAGATAAAAAAAACATTGAGATTAACATCAGGCAGACTTTTAGAATTAAACATGTTTTTTTTTGAAATTCTTGGGTCAGTATTTGATAATGAGTCATCCTGATTTCTCACTTTATTTATTCATTAATTGTAACTATTCAGCATAAATGCTAAATAGTTACCCTGATAATACTGCCTAACCT
>CAYGUK010000130.1:0-10336 GCA_964352985.1 uncultured Legionellales bacterium | reverse complement strand
AAGGCAACGATAAACTTTACGGCGATAATGGTAATGATCAATTACACGGTGGCCTAGGCAATGATAAACTTTTTGGTGGTGATGGAAATGACTATTTATTTGGGGATGAAGGCAATGACACTTTAATTGGCGGTGATGGTAATGATTACCTTCAGGGTGGCTTTGGACATGACATCATTGAAGCGGGTCATGGTAATGATATTATTGAATTTGATTTATCAGATCTTACTCGCAACAATGCAGTCGATGGCGGCGAAGGATTCGATACGCTTTATTTCAATGGGGCAAATGAATCGTTAGATTTAATGAGTCATGCAAAACTCTCCAACACATTAAGTAATTTAGAACAACTCGATCTCAACCAAGGTAGTGCCAACCATGTTTCGCTTGATGCAGAGGATGTTTTAAATATTACTGGTAGTGAAAATAAATTATTTATCCAAGGTGGCGCAGAAGATTCTGTTACCTTAAACAGTGATAATTTTCATGACATGGGCGTTCACGATGGTTACCATCATTATCATGGCGAATTCAATAATCAAAGTATTGATATTTATGTTAATCAAGATATCACCGATATAAATATTATTAGTGGTGGCATGGGTTAAATAAAATTTTATTTTTCATCTTTATCTTTTTTAATTTTTACAACTTCGGCTAACCCTTCACCGCGGGGATCAGAAGCGGCAAACACTTTATGATTATTCGTATCCCATAAAATAGCTTGCATATTACAAAAGGGTTCAACCTCATTAAAGTGATAGCCCATTTTAAGTAATTGCGCTTTTATTTCTTTGCTAAAGGCACCAGCTTCAAACATAATTTCATCTGGTAAATATTGCATATGAAATCGTTTAGCGCTCACCCACTGCTCAGGTTTTTCACCTTTGACATAAAGCAATAAACCACGCAATACAGTCGTAATAATTCTTGAACCACCTGGCGTCCCTAAAATTCCGACGCCGTTAGGACCAATTAAAATAGTCGGCGTCATGCTAGACACAGGTTTTTTGCGAGGTTCAATAGCATTGGCACCATAATTAATTAAACCATAAACATTCGGTGTGCCAGGTTTAGCAGTGAAATCATCCATTTCATCATTTAATAAAACACCTGTTCCCGCAGCAACAAACCCCGAACCAAAGGGATAATTAATTGTCACTGTTGCACTAACTATATTGCCCTCTTTATCTAAGATAGAAAAATGTGTGGTGTCATTCCCTTCTTTAAAGGTTAATCCCTTTGATAATTCATTACTCGGCGTTGCCTGATTCATTTTTATTAAAGAACGCAATTTCATCGTGTGTTCAACTGATAATAATTTTGTAACAGGTACGTCAACAAAATCAGGATCGCCCATAAATCTTGCTCTATCCCAATAAGCCAAACGCATTGCTTCAATGATCAAATGTAAACGCATGGCCATTGATAATTTATCTAAATTATATCCAGATAAAATATTTAACATGGTTAATAACGCCACACCACCTGACGATGGAGGGGGTACGGTAATAATTTTTACGCCAAGATAATGGCCGATTAATGGATTGCGGATCACGACTTGGTAAAATTGTAAATCACGTAAATCCCAAATCCCACCATGCTCTTGCACAGCTTTTACCATCTTATCCGCAACAGGGCCAGCATAAAAACCACCTCGGCCATGTGCTGCAATATCTCTTAATGTTTGCGCTAAATCTTTTTGAATAATTAAAGATCCAATTTTTGGAATACCTTGATTCGGTAAAAAAATATGTTGGGTCGAAGGATACTTCATGAGAATACTGTAACGAAATTTAACTTGTTTTTGATAAAGTTTCGTCACACGAAAACCATATTCAGCATAATTGATGGCAGGTTTTAAATCTTCAAGCAAAGGTAATTTCCCATAATGTTTTTGCAAATAAATAATCGCAGCAGGCGTGCCGGGTATCGCTGCGGATAAAGGGCCATTTAAAGAAGCCTCCGGAATGACATTTTTTTGTTTATCAAGATACATGTCTCGATGCGCTTTAAGCGGTGCTTTTTCTCGACCATCAATCACAATATTTTTATTCTCTTTGGCAATATGTAATAACCAAAAACCACCACCACCTAATCCAGAACTATAAGGTTCAACAACACCTAATGTTGCCGTCACAGCCACAGCAGCATCAAATGCATTACCGCCTTTTTGTAAAATCTCAATCCCCGCTTTCGTCGCTAAGGGTGACGCACTTGCAATTGCCTCAGCCGGTGGAAGTAGTTGTTCTGCTATGGCGCTAATTGATGAGAATAAAAAAAATAACGTGCAACAAACCAACTTCCATTTCATCGTTTAACTCTCTTTGTGTTTCATCAATCGCTCATATTTTAATTGCAATTGAGTGTTAGTCTCTTCATGATTCGGATCAATAAAAATACATTCTACTGGACAAACTTGCTGACACTGAGGTTCATCAAAATGTCCCACACACTGAGTGCATTTATTAGGATCAATTTCGTAAATTTCTTCACCCTGATATATTGCTTCGTTTGGACACTCGGGTTCGCACACATCACAATTAATACATTCTTCATTAATAAATAATGCCATTTATTTTTTTCCTGCTAAATAATTTACAACAATTTCAGGGACAAATTGACTCACATCTCCGCCTAACGCAGCAATTTCTCGAACCAATGAAGACGAAATGAAAGAATATTTTTCTGATGGTGTTAAAAACAAACTTTCAATTTCAGGTGCTATTCTTCGATTCATGCTAGCCAATTGAAATTCATATTCAAAATCAGATACCGCGCGCAATCCACGCAATAAAATTGTTGCACCACATTGCTTAGCAAAATCTGCAAGCAAACAATTAAACCCTGTTACTTCAACATTTTCTAAATGCGCCAATGATGTTTTTGCCATCAGTACTCTATCTTTTAGAGAAAAAGCCGGTTTTTTGGGCGTACTCTCTGCAATGGCGACAATAATCTTAGAAAATAATCGTGCTGCTCGCGACACTAAATCAATATGACCATTGGTAATGGGATCAAATGTGCCAGGATATATGATGGTATTCATTATCTGTCCGCTGCTGTAAATACCAGGTAATTTAACGTAACCACTATTATTCGTCAATCATAGGAACACTTTCCTATAAATGTTGATGCTAAGAAAAAACTCCGCTCTAATTTACTAGTTCTTTCATGAATTTCAGTTTTAAATACGAAAAATGAATGACTTAAAATTGCTAATACCGATAAAAATCTTTTAATACAGACTATTGTATTGGCGATTAAATAATAAATGAAAATAATCTACGATTATTCAATCACTATAATGCTTTCAAAAATAACATTGTTTTAGTCTAGAAAAATCAATCGACCCGAAGAAATTTTTCACCGGGTATAGAAATTAATTGGCCAAAACCCCCATCAGCTTCGAGGATTAATGTCATCGCATGATAACTGCCATTCTGTAATCCATCGAATAATAATTGACTGCAATTAAAATATAAACCAATCGCCGAACTATCTTGGATCAATAAACGCCCTTCGCCACATTCTTGTAAATGAATTCGAGTTTTATTAGGGCCAATTTGCAAAATTAATTGTTTGTCATGTTCAAGTATAATGTGACATTCACCATAAACATTATTTTCATAAGTCCCAAGAAATCGACCTGGGAAAAAATCTTGTTGAGTCGAGACGGTAATCGCTTGTTTTTCACGTTTGACTTTTTCATCTAATTCACAATAATTTTCATAAAAAATTTGAGCGTAATCATGTTCTTCAAAACCTAAACATAAATCATAAAAACGCAAACGTAATGCCCCTAATAACATTCTTTTTAAATTACTATTGCACGCCATCGCAATCCCAATATTTTGATTCGGTATAAACGACATTAACGCGCAACCACCTGCTATACTGCCTTGATGTTCTAAGCCAGTGTGACCACAATAATCCATCACAAACCAACCTAGACCATAAGCTTTAGTATCTACGTTTTTATGAATATGCGGTAAAATAGGATTAAAACTAATCGTAATATGTGGAGTAATTAACTTCTCAAAGGTATGGTGTTTTAATAAACGTTGATGATTAAACTTACCTTGTTGTAAATGAAACAATAACCAGTGCGATAAATCTTTAGCATTAGAGTAAATCCCAGCCGCTTCTGCAAACGTGCGACTAAATATTTCATCAGTAACTGTTTTAATATTTCCTTGCTCATCATCATAATGACCTACCGCACAGTTTTCTAACCCAGGTAGACGAATAGGTAAACTACTTGTCATTTGCAAATCATTAAAAATATGTTCTTGAATAAAGCTCGCCCATGAAGTACTCGCTAATTTCTCGATTAAGTGTCCTGCAACAAGGTACATGCCATTATGATACTGGAATTGCGTGCGAAATTCTTCTGTCGGTTTGATATAGCGTAACTTATGAATAATATCGTCTTTACCATAACCCAAAAATCCTAAAAACGAACTTGAAAATGCGCCCAAGCCACTATTGTGAAAAAAGATATCTTGAACACGTAAATCGGTGGTGACAGCACTATCATATAAATAAAAATCAGGTAATAAGTCAGCCACTTTATCAAACCAACTGACATAACCCGCATCCACCAACATTGCCATCGCCGTAGAAGTAAATGACTTTGTGAGTGAACAAATGGGAAATAAGGTTTCACTATTGACTTGTTCATCACTACCATGAACGCACTGCCCGAAACCTTCTTGCATGATAATTTCATTATCTTTGACTGCCGTGATCATTAATCCTGGAACACGCCACAAATCCATCGCTTGATAAATATAATCACGAAATACCTTTAATTTAGAATCGATAATCCCATCAACCATCACATAATCCTTTAGCTCGATTTAATAAAAGTTTACTCCAAACAAACTCATTTTAGAATCATTAACTGTCGTAAGGATCTGTGTTGCTGCCACCTGGTGTGGGTCTGGGTGAAAATAATGAACGTAAATGTGGTGCAATAGAAAATATTAACGCATCGACAAGCTTAGAAGAATCAGCACAATAACGTAAAACATGCTCAAATTCATAGATAAAATCATGAAGCCGGCGAAATAATTCATCTTGCGTTAATGTCGTTCTACCTGCAGTTAAAAAAAAACGTAATGCTCGAATTAATTTATCTTGTGTTTCTTTTGCAACAAGTATTTTCTCATTAGCAATTAATTGTAATAGTTGTTCTAATGTTTTAAATAAATCGGGTAACGGCATTAATGTTCTCTAGTTTCATGAAATTCAATATCAGGCCAACGTTCCATCGCCAGATTTAAATTGACACGAGTTGGTGCAATATAAGCTAAATAACCAGCACCATCTAAAGCGAGATGACCGCTCACTCGCTGCTTAAATTCTTCTAATTTTTTGTGATTTGTTGAGGTCACCCAGCGGGCAGAATGCACATTTACAGATTCGTAAACACAATCGACGTTATATTCATATTTTAAACGATGCGCAACCACATCAAATTGTAAAATCCCTACCGCACCTAAAATTAATTCATTATTTAAAATTGGTCTAAATAATTGTGTTGCACCCTCTTCAGATAATTGTTGTAAACCTTTTAACAGCGCTTTTGTTTTGAGTGGATCTTTTAAAATAACACGACGAAATAATTCCGGCGCAAAATTTGGAATACCGGTAAATTGGAGTTTTTCACCTTCAGTAAAGGTATCGCCAATTTGAATTGTGCCGTGATTATGTAAACCGATAATATCACCGGCCCAAGCCATTTCTACTTGTTCTCGTTCTCCGGCCATAAATTGCAAAGCATTGCTGATTTGAACTTGTTTATCTTCACGCACATGAAATATTTTTTTACCTTTTTGATATTGACCAGAACAAATTCTTAAAAATGCAATTCTATCATGATGGGATGGATCCATGTTTGCTTGGATTTTAAAAACAAATCCACTAAATTTATCTTCTTCTGCTTTAACTTCTCTAAGATTAGTTTCACGTAATTGTGGGCAAGGTGCAAAATGAACAAATGCATCAAGTAATTCTCGTACACCAAAATTATTTAAAGCTGAACCAAAAAATACCGGTGAAAGTGCTGCTTTTAAAAATTCTTGTTGATTAAAATCATGACTTGCACCTTTAACTAATTCAATTTCATCGCGTAAATCATTGGCTTGTGTTTGTAAAATTTTTTCTGTTTCAGGTGAATGAAGTCCTTCAATTTTCTCAGCATCTTGTGTTAACGCATTTAAACCTGTTTTATATAAATAAATATTATCTTCGTTTAAATGGTAAATCCCTTTAAAAAATTTACCCATACCAATTGGCCAAGTCACAGGCGCACATTTTAGTTTTAAAACGTTTTCTATTTCATCCAAAATCTCGATAGGATCTCTTGTATCACGATCCATTTTATTGATGAAAGTAATAATCGGTGTATCACGTAAACGACAGACTTCCATTAATTTAATAGTACGTTCTTCTACCCCTTTTGCCGCATCAATCACCATCAATGCCGCATCCACTGCAGTTAAAGTACGATAAGTATCTTCAGAGAAATCCGCATGCCCCGGTGTATCTAATAAATTAAAAATACAATCTTTATAGGGAAATTGCATCACCGAAGTCGTGACTGATATACCACGTTCTTTCTCAAGCTTCATCCAATCTGAAGTTGCATGCCGGGAAGCTTTGCGCGCTTTGACTGAACCAGCAAGTGAAATCGCACCACCGAACAACAAGAGTTTTTCAGTAATGGTTGTTTTACCCGCATCCGGGTGTGAGATGATTGCAAACGTTCGCCGTTTGGCGATTTGTTGTTGTAATTCTGTCATAGTCTAATTCCAAATTTAGGCTATATGATACTCTAAACCTATCGTCATTTCATCCGCACTGATTTTGAAATGTTGTCTTGCGTTGATTACATTATTTATCAATTGGGTAGAGAATGATTTAAATTGTTGATGGGTATATTCAATACGTAAATTTAAGTGATTCCAAAATTGTGTATCTAAACCCACACCAATATCATAGCCATGAAGCCATTTATTAAATAAACGACTCGGTAAATTAGGGGCAGGATCATTGGCTAGTGAAAATGGAATAGAATCAAATTGAGCAGCATCATAACCCACATGAATAAATGCCAACACACCATTACAAATTTTATAACCCGGCATGACATCAATACGATATTGATAACGAAGACGTCTTTTAACACGAAAATCCACCGTATTCGTGCCAGGTAGTGAAATAACAGGTCCATCAATTTGTAAGTGATTATTAATATCAAACAATCCCTCGAGACCTAAATACCAGGGATTATTAAAATAGTGCCCCATGCCGACATAAAATTGCACTGGGACTTTACGTAGATTGATATTATTCGAATTATTCAAAAGTGTTGCGCCATTGACAGCAGAAGTTGTCATGCTATCGATATTTAATTTAGCAACTTGGTAACCTGTTTGAACACCAAGATAATAGGTATTATCAGCAAGTGCCAAGGGCATCAAAGTAATAAATAAAATTAAACTTAATATGGTCTTCATTTTTTTTCCCTAAATATAACTGGCTAATGAAACTTCTTGGATTTGATTAAACACATCCCCAAAGTTATAAGTTAAACCGATCCCAAATTCACTGCTACTGGGATTGAAATTTGCTGATTTCGTTTCCGTTCCCCCGAGAATTTGTAGCTGACTGCTTTGAAAAAAATTCTTGTAGTCAATATAGGTATACTGCAATCTTACCGACCAATGTTTATTAATACTCGATTCAATACCCGCACTCACTAAGCCGCCGTTAATTTTTTTACTAAAATTCGTTTGTGGAAAATCAGGTACGTTTTGTGAAGCAAAATTGGATTGCACTCTTAATCGTGCTTGTTGAACACCCAGCGCCCCATACACCATGGTATTAGGAGAAACATAAATACCCGCTATCACTCTCGCTGTTAAATTGGGTTTTACTTTTGCGGTTAAATTATAAGGTGAGAAATTAAACTGCGTACCCTGAAAAGTACCACTCGCTTGGCCTAAATCAACACCGCCCTCTAGCCCCAAATAGGATCGATAAAAAGTATGACCATATCCAGCATATAAATAACCACTAAAACCCGATAACCTTCGACTCGCACCTTCATCAATTGTCGCATTGGTAAATGGCAAAGGTGTGGTTGAAGAAAAATTCGAAGACAGAGAATAATTTAAACTCGTCACATTAATTTGTGGTTGAACCCCAACATAAAGTCCATTTGCAGCACACACACATGGCAAGCATGCCATGATCACATAAGCTATTTTTTTCATAAAGTTTATCCCCACCCAATGAAGGCGTGAGTATATCAGGACTTTGAAAAAACTTCGAATCCCTTACTCAAGAGTATGGAATAAATTAATACGATAGTGAAAAAAAATTTATAAATCGATACCTAACACCAAGGCATCTTCACGACCATTTTCATCGGGATAATAATCTTTACGAACCGAAACAAGATAAAAACCGAGTCCTTTATAAAGCGCAATAGCGGGACTATTCGACATTCTTACTTCTAAAAGTGCGCGGAAATTATGATTTCGTCTCGCCTTATCGATTAAAAAATGCATCATTTGACGACCAAAACCTTGACGTCTGGTATGAGGTGAAACAGTCACATTTAAAATATGCGCTTCACCTGCAGCCATCGACATTACCGAAAACGCCACCATTTGATGATCTTTCAACATGACTGAGCAGGTATAACCAACGTCAATGCAGTCACGAAAGATTTGTTCGCTCCAAGGAAAAGCATGACCAGCGTGCTCGAGCTCAAGTACCTGCACGACATCTAACTGCACCATTGGGCGAATAATTGCATCATTTTTCTCGTTATTCATATTTCTACACTCATTGTTTAATCGACCTAATTAAGCTAATCTCGTTCATTTAATTAAGGCGGCAGACTTATGGGACACCGACTATCTAAAATCTACACAAAAACTGGCGATAATGGTACCACAGGATTAGGCGATGGATCTCGTATCGCAAAAGATGATGCGAGAGTTGAAGCCTTTGGAACAATTGATGAGTTAAACAGTCTCATCGGCTTAGTCATTGCCACCCCTTCTGTTCCCACCAATATACAAGCAAAACTCATTGAAATTCAACATGATTTATTTGATTTGGGTGGTGAGCTTTGTATTCCCGGCTACACCTTAGTAGATGACGATTATACATCGAGACTTGAATCGTTCCTCGATGATCTAAATGAACATCTACCCCCATTAAAGGAATTTATCCTACCTGGTGGTAATGAAGCCGCGGCGAAAACACATTTCGCTCGCACGGTTTGCCGTCGAGCCGAAAGACGTTTGATCACCTTGCATCACGAAGCGCCTATCAACCCCTCGGCCATTAAATATGTTAATCGCCTATCTGATTTATTATTTGTGATAGCTAGGACACTCGCTAGACAAAATGGTGGTCAAGAAGTCTTGTGGCAACGAAAAAAAGAAAATGGATAAAAACAAAATAAAAAAAGATTGGCAGCAACGTCATTTTAGTTTTGATGTTTGGCAAGATCCCCCCGAGCAAGTTTGGGAAAATTTTTCTCATGAAGTTGATGAATTATTTATGTTAGCGCAAGGTGAATTGGAATTAATTATTAACGATAAAACGTATTGTCCTAAAGTAGGCGAAGAAATTTTAATTCCGGCAAATGCATTACACACGGTAAAAAATATTGGACGTGGTGATGCTCTTTGGTTTTATGGATATGCGCTTCTAAAATAAGTTAAGGTGCTAATAAACTGTCTTTTTTCGGTGAATAAGTCACTTTAATATTTTTCTCTGCGCCGACTATACCATCAATTAAACTTAATGAGGATAAAAGGTAATATACGGCTCTCATCGTTTTTCCAGATAAGCTACGATACCATTGTGATGCTGCGGTGGCGAGATTTGGTGGTCCAAGAATTGAGCCAAGAGTTCCACCCAACTGACTCATAAAGTTTAAAGCAAAATGACAACTGATTACTATTTTTTCGCCCGTGCGTTGCACTTGAAATACGGATGATTGTAATAAATCATAAGCTTTTTTATAACTACCGGTTAATTTATAAGCGCTATAAAATAAAAGCGTATTTGCTGTAATTAAAGAACCCAATAATATCGATAATGCAGTAGACTCATTCTTAGGGATTTCTTGTTGATTAAAACATTCTGTTTGTAATAAAGTTATTGCAAATGCCGTGCCCACTGCCGCGCCCACTTTATCAAACGCATAATTTAATCCTTCTGCTATGGCATCTAAAGGCATTGCATGTTTTTGTAAAAATTTCCTAATTTGAGGAATATTAATTGCAATTAAAACACCATCAGC
>CAYGUK010000129.1:0-10391 GCA_964352985.1 uncultured Legionellales bacterium | reverse complement strand
TATGTGTTTAATAATAATCTTAACCACAGTTATCGACATTATTATTGTGATCGTTACCGTGATTGCAGCCGCATCTAAAGGTAAAGGTGCAAGTAAAGGAAAATTAAAAGCAAAAAATTTAAATAAAAAATATAACGAAATGACTAAGACACTTGAACAAGAAATTTTAAGTAAGTCAGATCTAAAAAAGAAAACGAAAGCCAATAAAAAAGAGAAAAAAGATGATGGCAAATTTGATAAAAATATTTTTGTCATTAATTTCAATGGCGACATAAAAGCACAAGCTGTCACATCATTACGCGAAGAAGTTAGCGCCGTATTAGCTATCGCCAAAAATAGTGATGAAGTCGTGATTAAATTAGAAAGTCCTGGTGGTTTAGTCCATAGCTATGGTTTAGCTGCATCACAATTAAATCGTATACGTGAAAAACAAATCCTACTCACTATTTGCGTCGACAAAGTTGCCGCAAGCGGTGGCTATTTAATGGCGTGTGTTGGTAATAAAATTTTAGCGGCGCCTTTTGCGATTATTGGTTCCATCGGTGTCGTTGCCCAAATTCCAAACTTTAATCGACTCTTAGAAAAAAATGAAATCGATTACGAACTTATTACCGCAGGTGATTATAAACGCACGCTCACTATGTTTGGTAAAAACGATGAACATGGTCGCGCTAAGTTTACTGAACAAGTGCAAGAAACGCATGATCTTTTTAAAAAACATGTTAAAACTCATCGTGAACAAGTAGATATTAATACCGTCGCGACTGGTGAATATTGGTACGGTAGTCAAGCGTTAGAATTAAATTTAGTCGATAAATTACAAACAAGTGATGATTATATTTTAACACATGTCGATAAAGCGAATATTATCGAAGTCTCCTATAAACCTAAAAAATCAATGGCGAGTAAACTTACCCAAAGTGCCGCAATTCTTATTTCGCAAATTAAATCCAGTCTAAGTGACAACCACAAAGAAGATATATACTTATAATGCATAACCATAATCACGATCATTCTCATGGCCATGCTGGTCATCATCACGGTGCAAATGCCACAGTAAAAACATTAGTCATCGCAGTCATTATTACTTTTATTTTTGCTGGGGTTGAAGGTATTGCTGGCTGGCTTGCGCATTCACTTGCATTATTATCTGATGCAGGCCACATGTTAGCTGACTCTTTAACATTGATATTAGCCGCCATTGCCGCTTGGGTTGCAGCTCATCCCCCCTCGAAAAGACATTCATATGGATTAGGACGAGCTGAAGTAATCGCAGCTTTAACGAGTAGTGTTTTTATATTATTTGTAGTCGTCGGAATTGCAGTCGAAGCCGTGAGACGATTGCAAAATCCAGAACCTGTTGCGGGTTTTGCAGTGATGTTAGTCGCCTTCATCGGATTAGTCGTCAATATTTTAGTCGCATATATATTAAGCCGTGGTGAAAAAACATTAAATACCCGAGCCGCCTTATTACATGTGCTGGGCGATTTATTAGGATCAGTCGCGGCTATCATAGCAGGTGCTGTTATTTATTTTACCGGTTGGGATCCTATCGATCCGATATTATCGATGGCAATTTGTGTTTTAATATTAATTTCAAGCTTCAAAATATTGCGTGATACATTTGTTGTTTTAATGGAAGGTGTGCCTGCCCATATCGATTTAAATCAAGTTGGTATTGAGTTAGCAAAAATAAAACATGTTAAATCTGTCCATGATTTACATATTTGGACATTATCATCTGGAATGATTGTATTAACGGCGCATATTTTGATTCTTGATTTAAATAATTGGGAAGCCATTTTAACTGACGCGAAAAAATTGCTAACCGACGATTTTAATATTGGTCATATCACCTTACAACCAGAGTTAATTCCGGAAGAAATTATTCATCCACTCTAACTTCCTAGTAAATATTACACAATAATTCTAATACTAGAATATGTTTCAATACCTAAAATAAATTAGGTAGGAAAAAATATGTCTAGAACATTAGGGGAAATGGAAAATTCAAATGCAGTCTTACAATATTTAAAAAATCGTTTAACTGGACAACGTTTTTTTGAAAAAATAATTGATACCGAAGCACAACACCATTTAAGTAAGGGATTTGCAGAAACAGCTCAACTTGATTTGGCGAAAGCATTTAAACAATTACTCCTCGTTGATGAAGATCATTTTACAAAACTCAAACAAGCCAACTTACTGGAAAGTTTAGTGCCATTATCTAAAGCCATTCACTTTGCATTAAAATCAAATAATAAAATATTTCTTGTCGGTTGTGGTGCAAGCGGTAGACTTGCTTTTGTTTTACAACGTCTATTATCTCATGAAAAGATTGTCCCGATTATTGCAGGTGGAGACAAAGCATTAATTTCATCAGTCGAATGTTTTGAAGATAAAGAAATCTACGGTCAACAACAATTACTCGAAAGTGGTTATCAAAAAGGTGATGTCGTCATTGGTATTAGTGCAAGTGGCGACGCGCCTTTTGTGCAAGGTGCATTACGTTTAATTAGCAAACATGAAAAAGAAAATGCTTTCATGATTGTATCGAATACTAAAGCACAAATATTCGCACGAAATCCTCATCACATCTTAAAAGAAAATAATATTCAAGTGATCGAACTTGCCACAGGAGCTCTCGGATTAGCAGGCAGCGCAAGAATGCAACCCGCCACAATCACCTTATTTGTGTTACATTGTTTGTTTGATCATGCAATTAATTTTGATGATGAAAAATTATCGTCATTAATCTTAAAACGAATTAAACAATTAACAGATATTGTCGATCAGATTGTAAATAATCAAATACTCGTGCAATCTTTTTGTCAGTTAATCGAATTCGAAAGTCAATGTTATAAAAATAAACAAGAGGTGTATTATTGCGTGCAAAAATCCATGCAGCATTTTGCCTTAACTCTATTCACCGATTTAACAGAGAGAGCCCCTACTTTTGGCTTTCCTAATATACAACCACTATTTATTGAAAAAGAACTAAAACCAATGACAAGGGCGTTAGCCTATCCTTATTTTGCGGGTACTATTAATGCCGATGAAGCAATGCAAGTTATTTATTCTAGAAAAGTGACAGCACTCAATTGGAAATTAGATAAAAAGAATGAAAGCACAGAAAAGCAACTCTCATCAGCGTATATTAAATCTTATGACTTTTCTGAAGCGGGCCTTAAACAACGTATAGAAGGACATGATCAAAAAACACCTATTATAAACATCGCACTTGTCAAGGAAAACGGAAAAACCTGTTTCCATTTTTTTATCTCGCCTGATGTTTCTTATAAAATTGAAGTTAGTAAATTATCTCGTATTGAACAAGAATTAATTTTAAAAATACTATTAAATACTCATTCATTATTAGTCATGGCAAAAATTGGACGTGTGAAAAACAATTTGATGACTCATGTAACTACCTCTAATGCTAAATTATGGGGCCGCGCAATTTATATTTTAAAAGAAGAACAAAATAAAACACTGAACACTAAAGGTAAATTGACAACGATTGATGCAGAATTTTTCCTTTTTAGAGCCTTCCAAAAGACATCTAATTTGCAAGAATTAATCCCTACGGCACAACGTTTGATCAAAGAATCAACTATTGAAAATGAACAACAACTCCCACATCATTCTTTAGCCTACGTGCTGACAGATTAAATCATTTCATGTCGAAACTTTAATTAACCAAGTGATTTTAAAAAAAAATGATGGGGTAAGACCGATAATTCCATCAATATTCTTTACATTTAAAAAAATAAAATGAATTAATCATAAATCGTATTGCTAATATAAATTGAAAATTTATTTGTACTATTTTATAGAATATAAGAAATACTAATTAAAAAAAATTTTTATTCATCAAGATAATATATTTTAGTTTGCAATTGCTTTTGTTACTATTCTTTCACGTCAATAAAAATGATATTAATTGATAAAAAGGAAAATCCAATTATGCCAAAAGAAGACGAAGAATCGTGCGTAGCTGTTAAAAAATTTTTTAAAAGCTGTTATAGAACGATTATCTCAGTTTGTTGTTATACGCCCTGTTACAGTTGTTGTCCCTCAAATTTTAAAGATACACGGTTATTTCATATCCTCAATGCATTCCGTGCTTTATATTTTTTACATCAAGAAGAACAACGTAATCGATCTAATTCATCTAAATCAGTTCAAAGTAAATTCCAAAAAATTCGGCGTATAAGCACTGATGATATGATTCTTATGTGCGGTGATGATCAAGATACTGATTCACAGACTCGACGAAAAAGACATCATTTAAGATTTTTTTTAAATACGCTACATCATGGATTAATGACAGAAGATACTCCTACACGAGAAATAACTTATCAAACTATTAACAGCGGCATTTTAAATCCACAATTTATCATGCCTTCGCAAGATACTTTACAGTTAAAACTCCCCTTTGCATTTACTTTAATAATGTTTGGCAATTATTTAATGCTTTATCAAGGTATCGACCAGAAACTTATCCAGTATTTTAATGGTGAGAACTTTGCGCGTTTTCTAAGAAATTCAGATAATGCAGTGATCATACCATTTATGAACGCTTTTGTTGAATCCCTCAGTGCACAACATGAAACAAATATGCGAGTTTTAGGAATAGAAGCAGAAGAAACTATCAATATTGAGGATGTAAAATTCAATAAAATTTTAATGTTATTGATCTACTACAGCAAAGTAATCGAAACTCTAAATACTTTAAATATAAATATTAAGCAACAAAAACCTGATTTTATAGTACTAGATAATTTAATTGGGAAAATTCGTCACTCTATCCAAATATTAGAATTCAAAATTAGACCTGATCAAGTTGAAGGTGAGATTAGCCTTGATGGAATAGAAAGAAGAAAAACTAATCTTATTGATTCCATTACCGGTGCTGGCCAAGAAGGCTTAAATGCTGAGGAAGTCGAAACAGGTGTGACAATTATTGAACTCGCTTCTTCTCCAAGAGGTAGGGATATACCATCAGCACAAGCGATGATAGATGTCCGTCCCTGCGCATTTTTAGAAACACCCGGCATTCGACAAATGGGTGAACAATTTATCAAAGGAATGATGAACCGAGAACCCGTTCTGAGACGAGGTAATTCTTTAAGATTACCAGCAGCCGTGAGTTATGATGATAGAACAACACATGAAAGGATATCAAAGGAAGCACACAGTAGAATGGGTAGTGTCATAAATCAAATGAGTACTAAAATTAAACAAGGTGGTAGTTCAGCCGTCTAAATTTTAAAATATATTTTACATGTGAAAAAATTTATTCGCATTCTAGTTTTTTTGCACTTGAAAATAACCATTCACGATCACTTTACTGATGACTTGTTGATCACAAGCATAGATTAAAGTGGACAATCTATTTTCCTTTGTTGAATTCGCTAATAAATAATGTTTGTTATTTAATACTACGCCATCGAAATATTGCCCAACACCAAAGTCACAATTTTCCCATTGACCACATGCAGCTAAACCATTTTGTCGCGCATATTGAAAAGCAATATCGCCACTTTGCCCGACTTTTTGTTGGCATAATAAATTGCGTTGCTGATGAATTAAACGTTGTCCGTAAGATAACCAACGTAATTCTTCCATCGGTGATACGCCAATATGACTATCGGTTCCAATTGACCAATTGCCACCCTGCTTCATAAATTCCACTAACGGAAAAAAACCATCACCTAGATTTCCCTCAGTAGAAGGACATAAAACCACATTTGCTTTTGATGCTGCCAAAGTTTTAATTTCATTTTCATCAAGATGAGTCGCATGAACAAAGTTATAGCGATCATCAACGTTGATATTTTCTAAAAACCACGCCACAGGTCGTGTTTTTAACACGTCTAAACATTGGTTAACTTCAGC
Source organism: uncultured Legionellales bacterium (assembly GCA_964352985.1). Taxonomy (GTDB): domain Bacteria; phylum Pseudomonadota; class Gammaproteobacteria; order JAHCLG01; family JAHCLG01; genus CAYGUK01. Next base: position 4,490 of record CAYGUK010000129.1, on the reverse strand, counting down.
CATTTGTTCTGCAAGATGAATATGAAAAGGTAATCGCTCATTAAATTGCTGACAAAATTCTACAATCGTTTCTGGTTTGACTGCGCGGATGGAATGAATGCCAACACCAAGACTAGCCCGAGAATAATATTGCAAACTTTTTTTAACCGCGTCTATTAATAAATCATAACTTTCGAATGTTTCACATAAAAACCGTCGTTGTTTTTCTGTGGCTTTATTTTTAAGATCACATTGTTGATATAAAATCGGCACGATAGTAATCGCAATGCCGGCACGTTTTGCAGCAGCAATTAATCGTTCAGCCATTTCACTACGATTAGCATAGGGCTTGCCATTTTTATCGTGATGTAAATAATGAAATTCGACGACGTTAGTATAGCCATGTTGCAACATATGTTTATAAAGATGAAAGGCAATTTCTTCCATTTCATCTGGCGAAATCGACAAGGCGATTTCATACATTTTTTGGCGCCAACTCCAAAAATTATCAGCTGTATTGTGTTGATTAATATTTTCTGTTTGGCCAGCCATCGCAAATTGAAAAGCATGGGAATGCGCATTGATAAATCCTGGCATTAACCATTGATCAAGCGTTTGCGTTTCTTCATTAAAATGATCATCAGAAAAATGAATTGCTTGAATGATTCCTTTTTCATCAACACTGATCACAACATCATCGTACCAAGCTTGGTTTATATAAACACTGGCAAATTTCCAATGCTTCATGATAATACCTCGCTAGAAATAAGCGCGTCATGTAATTTTAAAAATAAGTTTTTTAAAACGTGACGAATAGCTTCAGCTTTAACTTCATCATAGTGGATCAAATCTTCATTCATATAAAGATCTTGCGCCATTTCTAATTGTAAGGCGTGAATATGTTGATGCGGTTGACCAAAATATCGAGAAATATGTCCGCCGGAAAAAGGTTTATTGTGTGACACATCAATATTTTCATCGAGCAAAAGAGCCGTTAAGGCGATATCAATGAGACGTTTATCGGCTGTTTGCAAATGGTTATTACCCAAAATTAATGAGGGAAATTTTTCAGCAGAAATACTCGGCACAAATCGTTTTATCGAATGCGCATCGAATAATAAAACATGTTTAAATGTTTGTTGACGTTTTTCAATTAACGATTTTATTTGATGATAATAAGGCCAAAAATAATGATCTAATCGCCTCGCGATTTCTGCCTGAGTGGGTAATTGATTTTGATAAATCGCTTTTTTTGCAAACGTATGAGTGGCAACCAAGGTCGATTGAAATCGATCATCATCATAGAGAGGCACGTTTTTAGGATCACGATTTAAATCAATATAAAAACGACTATAGTTAGCACGAATTAACGTGATCCCCATCGCCGGTGCAAAATCATAAAGTTTATCAACGAACCAATCCGTATCGGGTAATTGTTGTTTTATTTCTGCTTGAAGAGGGAATTCTGTTTCAGGCATGTGGGTACCCGCATGCGGCACACTAATAATAATGGGAATGGGTGCAACAGTGGGATTTATTATCGTAAAAAAATCGTCTTGTTGATCATTCATTATGAGCTTCCTCGAGCAGAAATTAGTTAGCTTTATCTGAAGAATTAATAGTTTTATTTTTTTCTGAAGGTTGGACAACGCCTAAAGACACAATAAATTTTAAGGCATTATCAACAGACATATTTAATTCTTTCACTTCATCTTGTGGCACAATAATCAAAAAACCTGACGTTGGATTGGGTGTGGTTGGAATAAAAACCGTCACCATTTCTTTTTGCACAAAATCGACAATTTCATGATACGCATCTCCAGCTTGGAAGCCCACACTCCAAGAACCTGGACGTGGATATTCAACACATAATACTTTTTTAAAGGATTTCGTATCTGAGGATAACACAGTTTGTAGTACTTGTTTGACACTGCCATAAATAGCACGCACAAAAGGAATTTTATTTAATAATTTTTCCCAAAGTCCTACAATTTTGTGACCGAAATAGTTTTTGGCAAACATACCCGTGAGAAAAATGATTAATAATGAGAGCACTAATTCAATACCCGGAATATGTAAACCAAGCAATTGTGATGGTTGATACTTCTCCGGTAACATGGAAAAACTGCCTTCCATGATTTTAATTAAAAATCGAATGACTAATAGTACAGCCCAAATAGGTAGCCAAACCAATAGTCCTGCAAAAAAATAGGCTCTTAGTTTGGCCATCATTTATTCGTCTCCAGTACTTTTTGATTTATCCTTTTTCTTATCTTTTTTCGTTGTTGATTTAGATTCTGATTTAGAATCTGATGTGGAATCTGATTTACTATCAGAGGAGGAATCCGCTTTCGCGTTTTCGTCTTTTGTTTCAGGTTTTTTCGTTTTAAAATCGGTTTCGTACCAGCCACTACCTTTCAAACGGAAACTCGGGGCCGAGACTAATTTTGTTAACTTCTGTTTACCACATCCAGGACATTTTTTTAAGGGATCATCACTGATTTTTTGTAATGTCTCAAATTGATGACCGCAGGCCTGACAAGCATATTCGTAAAATGGCATATGAACTCCTATAAAATTTTACCTTGCCTAAAGTTCTGGCTAAAATACCCTCTTAATCAATATGGAGAATATAAATATATCATGCGTACCAGTCAATACTTACTCGCTACACAAAAAGAAACACCTGCAGAAGCCGAGATCATCAGCCATCAGTTGATGTTACGAGCAGGTATGATTAAAAAACTCGCTGCGGGTATTTATACTTGGTTACCGCTCGGTTTTCGCGTTTTGCACAATATCACAGAAATCGTCCGTCACGAAATGAATGCAATTGGCGGGATGGAAATTTTAATGCCGGCTCTGCATCCGATGGAACTCTGGCAAGAGTCTGGGCGTTGGGAAGCATACTCTCCGCCTTTAATGAAAATGCAGGATAGACATTCACGTGACTTTTGTTATGCACCAACTCATGAAGAATGTTTTACTGATTTTGTTCGTAGTGAATATCACAGCTATAAACAATTACCAGCTATTTTTTATCAAATACAAACGAAGTTTCGTGATGAAGCGCGCCCTCGTTCCGGGATCATGCGTGCGCGTGAATTCATTATGAAGGATGCTTATTCGCTTCACATTGATAAAGCCTCGTTAGAAATCACTTACCAAAAAGTCTATGATGCTTATTGTCAAATATTCGATAGACTGGGTTTAAATTATCGAGCTGTTTTTGCCGATAGTGGCAGTATTGGTGGCGATGTTTCCCATGAATTCCAAATCATCACACCTTCTGGTGAAGATAAGTTAGCAGTAAGTGATAGTGGCAGTTATGCTGCAAATGTTGAATGCGCGCAAACACTGTTACCCACTGAAAAAAGACCTGCGCCAAATAATGAAATGACGATGGTTGCAACACCTAATCAAACATCGATTGCCAAAGTATCCGAATTTTTAAATAAATCACCACAAGAAAGTATTAAAACGTTAATCGTTGAAGGCGTCGAAGATGAATTAATCGCATTAATTTTACGCGGCGATCATGAACTCAATGAAATTAAAGCTGAAAAACATCCCCAAGTAAAATCACCTTTAACTTTTGTTGAACCTAACCTTATCGAAGAAAAACTTCAATGCCCAATCGGTTCACTAGGCCCTGTAAATTTATCGATTCCAATGATTATCGATCACGCTTGTTATAATTTGGCGAATTTTGTTTGTGGTGCGAATAAAAAAGATTATCACTATGTCGATGTCAATTGGGAACGCGATGTGCCTTTAAATGACACTTATGATTTGCGGATGGTCGTTGAAGGCGATCCCTCGCCAGATGGTCAAGGTGTTTTACATTTTACTCGCGGCATTGAGGCGGGTCATATTTTTCAGTTAGGCGATAAATATTCCAAACCAATGAACGCCGGTGTGTTAGATGAAAATGGTAAAGAACAAATTTTAAATATGGGTTGTTATGGATTTGGTGTATCGCGATTAGTGGCAAGTGCTATCGAACAAAACCATGATGGTCGAGGCATCATTTGGTCTGATAACCTTGCTCCTTTTCATATTGTGATTATTCCAATCAATATGAAAAAATCACAACGCCTACGCGAAGCTTGTGAAAAATTATATTCAGACTTAACTCAAGCTGGCTATAAAGTCTTGTTCGATGATCGTAATGAACGTGCTGGTGTCATGTTTGCAGATATGGATTTAATTGGTATTCCGCACCGCTTAGTCTTAAGTGATAAAGGTTTGGATAATAAAACCATCGAATATAAGTATCGTCGTGATGAAAATAGCCAAGATATCACGCTCGATAATTTACACCAATTTTTACAGGATAAAATTGTAACGAATTAAAATTCAGAGAGAAAAGTCTCGATGAATTTTTCAAGAAACTTTTCGCCTACACCAACAAATTAGTGTAGGCGAATAAATTTAATTTCATAAAGTGAGATGGATGTCGATGAAATTTAAATTAATCATTTGTATTTTTTGTTTTGCGTTTGCAATAC
>CAYGUK010000128.1:0-10425 GCA_964352985.1 uncultured Legionellales bacterium | reverse complement strand
CAATTTCATCTTGCGTAATTGAAATTTTTGCATCTTCATGTGGGGTGAAAATGCCATTTAATAACTCACGCTTTTTATCTTGCATTTGCTGAATGGTTTCTTCAATCGTGCCTTCGGCTTGTAATTTATAAACAAACACCGACTTATCTTGGCCAATACGATGCGCTCTATCTGTTGCTTGGTCTTCAACGGCTGGATTCCACCAAGGATCATAGTGAATGACTGTATCGGCTGCCGTTAAATTTAAGCCGGTGCCACCTGCTTTTAAGCTAATTAAAAAAATGGGCACATTACCTTCTTGAAACGCTGCAATAGGTGTCGCGCGATCTTTTGTTTGTCCGGTTAATTTAACAAAATCTAATTTTTCTTTTTTTAAGGCCTGTTCGATAATGTTCAACATCATCGTGAATTGTGAAAAAAGTAAAATTTTTCGACCTTCAGCTACCATGTTTGGTAATAATTCCATTAATAAATCCATTTTGGCGGAAGTGCCATGGGCTTTTTCTGCGGCTTCTAGTTTTAATAATTTAGGATCACAGCAAACTTGACGTAATTTCAATAACGCATCTAATACGATGATATGACTACGTGATAAACCTTTATCTTTAATTGCTTCGCGTACTTTTTTCTCCATTGATAATCGAATACTTTCGTAGAGATCGCGTTGTTCACCTTCTAATTCGAACACACGTAATATTTCAGTTTTTGCCGGTAATTCTTTTACTACTTCAATTTTTAATCGACGTAACATAAAAGGTTTAATTCTAAGTGCGAGAGCTAATTGTCTCTCTTCGTTATTGTCTTTTTCGATTGGGGTTTGAAATAATTGTTTAAACGTATTTAAGTCGCCTAAAAAACCTGGCATGAGGAAATGAAATAACGACCACAATTCACTTAAATTATTTTCAATAGGTGTGCCGGTTAAACACAAACGGTGTTCAGCTTGTAATTGATGAACGATTTGCGTGCTTTTCGCTTTGGCATTTTTAATAAATTGGGCTTCATCCAAAATTAAATAATAAAATTCAAGTTGAGTTAATAATTCCTTATCGCGGACAAGCAAGGGATAAGTCGGCAATACGATATCGTATTCATGTAAGTGTTGACTATGCTGATGACGATTATCACCATGATAAATTAAGACATTTAATTCTGGCGCAAAACGTTTGGCTTCTAAACGCCAGTTCACCATTAAACTTGTGGGCGCAATAATTAACGTCGGTTGCTGCAAGCGATTTTCTTTTTTCTCTATTAGTAAATGAGCAAGTGTTTGCACGGTTTTTCCAAGTCCCATATCATCGGCTAAAATGCCTGCTATATGATTTTCTCGTAAAAACTGTAACCAGTTTACGCCAAATTGTTGATAATGACGAAGCGGCGCTTGAAAAGTATCGGGTATTTTTACTTCTTTAATCGTTTCTAAATTCGTTAATTGTTGACCTAGCGCCAAAAGTGTTTCGCCGCCATACCAGCGCATTTTACTGGCATGAAAGGCTTGCTCAATTTCGGCGAGTAAATTTGCTTTTTGTCGGCTTAAATTGATGCGATTATTTTCTGTTAACTCTGCATCATATAGTTCAATTAATATTTTTAATATTGGTTTTAGACGAGACATGGGTACGGCAAGTAATTTGCCTTGCGGTAAAGGCAGCGAAATGGTTTTATTATCAGACAAATGTTTAAATTGTTTATCGTTAGAGCTTTTGAGTAATTCGGCAATAATTGGCAAAATATTAATTCTTTCACCATTGATAATAATGCCCATTTCAAAATTAAAATAATCATAACTTGATTCGTCAAGGTCGGAATACCATTCAACATCTTGCTCTTCTATCACTTCAAAAAAGGCTTGGTGCTTAAGAATGACTTGCCAACCTTGTTGACGAAGTTGATTTATCGTTAAGGAATTAAAATGATTAAAATCATCTTCGGTATCTAATTTTGTTAAGATTAAATATTCTTTTTTACTATAGCCTCGTTCAATAAATTTTTTCAGGGATAATGTTTTTGTTATTTCTGTAGTTTGCTTTGCTTCATATTTTAGATCTCTTTTGACATGATAAAGTATTTTATCTTGCACATAGTTGATGACTTCAATATTTTCCTGCTGATTAATCACATTGCCATCATAGTCAAATTGGATTATGGCATAAGGTTTTATCGCGGTTTCAGCGGGCACAATACCATGTTCGCCAAAATCTGCTGGAATATGAATTTTTACCATATCAAGCACCAATGTTGGTCTTGGGTGAATATCTTTTTGCAGAATAGGGGCTGATAGTTTTTTAGGTCGTAAAGATTTATATTGAGGTAATAATTTTTTGATCGCTTTTATCGCATCATGCGCTTTATCGGGGGTGATTTTGGGGGCTTGTAAACATTGCGTAATTATTTTTTGAGGAATTTTATGAATGAGTTTAGCACATTTCAATGTTTGATGATCAATCGTCCATAATTGATCAAGTTCATAAATCGCAATGTTTTTATGACCCACAAATGGTTTTAATTGTTGATTTCCATCAGGCAGTAGTACCCATTCTAAATCTAATTTTAAATCGTTAGTTAACGATAAGGCATTTTCAGAGATCGATTCCCAATAAGCGCGTCCGGTTTGAACGATGGCTTGTAACCACTTTGAACTTTGTTTACCTTCTAGAAATAAATCACTGTAAAAATTGCCATGAAGTGCTACTTTATTAATATATTGTAAACCCGTTATTATTTCTTCATCCTGTTCTGTTAAATATTGTTGATGTGATTCAGTGGTAAAACTAAATTTTTTTGGTTTACTGTGACGATTATTTTTTAATACTTTTGTTAACATCAGTTCAACGATTAAGGTTTGTTGTAAATAACCTGAGGGTCGTAAAACATAAGTGAGTAAGGTATTTTTTTTCTGAGGTTGTTCTTCAAACTCTTTGTCAGCGATAAAATGTTTAAATTGATTGAGCCAATATTCAAAATCTGAGAGTCGTTTATTTGATGGTGATGGAATTAACTGTTGTTGATATGCTTGCAAAAGTGTGGCAACAACATGTTTGCAATTCCAACCAACAGGACAAGAACAAGCACCATCAACTTCAATGACATTGACACTCAATTTATCTTCAAATAATTTTATCGTGACTTTATAGGGATTAGGTTGACTGCCTCTAACTCTGGCACTGATATGATAACCATTATCAGCGATAGTGAGTTGTCCGACTAATCCTTTCCGCTGATAAGTTCGACCCCGGCTAATCGTACCAAAATCAAAGTTATCATCAAGAATTTCATTTAGCATCTCGAGAGTTTGCATGTAAATGTTCTCTAGCAGTTTTACTTTAAAACTTTTTATTATCTAGGAAATGTTAACGAGATGCAATTTGTTTACGATGAATCAAATAGTTATGGCTATATTTTATGTTTGAATTTGGATGTTTCATTACCCTAGCTTGATGCTTTGAGAAATGATGATTTAAATTGATGGCTGGTTAACAGTACTAGTCATCTACCAGCCATCACTTTAAAAATTAAATGATTTGTTTAACACTAGAATCAGTTGATTGAATTGGACAATCTCCGACAGAGTTACTGCGACATATGTTATCGCTTTGCCAATTTCCACCTTGAGCAGGATTATAATCACTACTATATACAACAACTTCGAGTGGGAAAAATTTGTAAGGGCTGGTGCTGTTTTTGTAACCGCATTGCATCTTGCCATTTAACCCAGGTACTAAACCATTGGTTGTTGCAGCAATAAAGGTTAAATTAATATCTGGTTGAGCCGGATCACAAGTACCGGCATACTGATAGCCGAGATCGGTTCCTGCTTGCAGCCAATTGCTTGGATATGCGTCTTTAGATACTTCCCAAATTCCGTAACTTTTGGTGGGCAACTTGTAACAGTGTGCTACGGTTAGCTGTGGACAAGTCGTTGTTTCGGCTGATGCTAAAGAGCAAAATAATAAGCTGCAAGCGATGATAAATAAAGTATTAATTTTCATTAGTAATAAGCCTCAAGTTCGTATTAAGATGATTTTTAAAATAGTTAGTTTAGTTATTTTATCTCATATCAAAATCAGGCTAAATCCTGAATAAGGGATAGCTAGTATTATAATGTTCTTTTTGTTTGTGTTGATTCAACAAATTTTAATAAGTTATCTGCTGCATGTGACCCTAAGTTTTGAGTAAAAATTGCAGTAGAAAAATAAGCAAGATGCTGGAGATAAGTAACAGGATTCAATAAATTTGCAGGATTGTTTATTTGCACATGAGTGAATAATGTTATTAATATTTGCGCGAGTCTAACGGGATGTATTGTTTGTTGAGTTACTGCAGCTTTTTGTTTGTTTTTTAATGTTCGTTGATAAACATTGGCTAAAGCAAACATTAAAACCATAGGACTTAGGGTCAATAAATTAAAATTATCATAAATAAAAAATATTCCAATTGAAACACCATTGACTAAGGGTTTACATAATGGCTTATATTTTTGTGGTGCAAGTTTTTCAGCGAGTTTTACCAGTGACTCATGGACAAAACCAAATAATGCAGAGGTGAAACTTAAATTCATTAAACTGTTAATAAAAGAAGGCAAAGGAAATAACGAAAAAAAACTAGTGTGTCGATTCGCGTCAGCAAGTCCGACTAAGATTCTATGTTGTCTAGGATCATCACACAATACTGATGGATCGGTGGTAATGTTTTGAAATTGAAGTTGCAATCTTTCAAGTTCAGTTGAAAATTCAGGGGAGGTTGATGTCCAAAATGTTGTATCAGTGGGACATCTTGGCAACGTCATTAAATGAGGATCACATAATTCATAAAGCGTTTCTGTCTGGCTGAGATTTCGAGGACAAAAACACCCTTTTAACCCATGCGCACTTAATAGCGCTCTTGTTTGTTGACCTTCGAAGGTATGAACTAGTTGGGTATCCATTGGGCAATTTTCAGGACCGATAACAGATAAGATGCTTTCAAAATGAGTGTGTGAAAGAAAATTAGTTTTAACAAAATAAATAGTGGGTTTTGTTGTGTGCTCAATTTGACATGTGGCAACAGATTCACATTGCGCAATATTAAATTTATCACGCAACATTTCCAAATGTAAACTTATCACAGTTGTTTGAGAGCTTAGAGATTCAAAACGTTGACCATCAAAAAAATCAATTAATTTTTTCCAATGTTCAAAATGACCTGTCAACATTACAATATAATTTTTTGTGGCTATTCCACTCATGGGGATTTGAGATAAAACATCATTAGCCGCGATTTCAAAACCATCTGCATTATCATGAAGTCCTGAGAGGACGACAACATTATCTTGACAATCGAGCAGTGATGAAACTAATGAAGCGGACATTTGTTTTCCTGCGACACTATGTTGTAATTGTATTTTTGCTTTGGACAACGGTATTTTATCGTGAGGCACACAAGTACCCAACGCGATATTTTTTTTTGTATCAAAAGGACTTCCTGTGTAAGTTTCTGCAGGAATAATATTTTGACAAGCTAAAGGATTAAGATGAAGGAATTTTCCGTGAGTGGGCAAATCTTTAGGGGGTATTAAAGATTCACTTACGATAATCGTGCAATCACGAGTAGGTAAACCTGATTTTAAAGGAACAACTTTAACTTGCTTTGGTAGCGCTTGACCCAGTAACGACTGAAATTTATCTAACAATGGTTTTTGTTGCGTTTCCATGTATTGATGACTAAATTCTACCACTTCAATTTCAATATCTGGAAAATGTTTTAAAATCCACTGTATTAAATCCAGTCCGAACTTTTGGGTGTTATGTCCAGGCGTATTTAAAATTGCGATTCGAATGGGCGCATTAGCAAGCTTGATAAATGACAGCGCTCGAGTGGTGATGTCTTTTGGTGAGCGCCATAAACGATTGGCAAATTGACAGATAGCGTTATAGCCTAAATTGTAGAAAGACCAGAGTTTCCCTAGCATTTTCTTATTATATGTTTATTTAAGATGCTGAATTCTCACACAATTAATTAATTTACGCAACTGAAAACTCTCATTATTAACATGCTCTTGCAGGTGTTTTCCTGAAGTCAAGTCCGGTAAAATTTAGGGTAGTAATAATATAACATTTTGGAACACAGTATGACTAATTTAGATATAATAAAAACGAAGGAATTAAATAATTTAGAACACTCCAACTCGATAAATCAAAGTGAACAATATATCAAGCATCAAAAAAAACGATTACAATATGAATTTTCTAATGCCAGTCGAATTGAGAAAATTATTCAACCATTAGTTGAACAATATAGCATAAATTATTTTTCCTACGTAAAAGTATTTTGGGATGCAAAGCTGTTTTCTTTGAGCAACCGGGCTGATATTACACAATATCAATTACAACATGAATTATATCAGCAAGAGTGCCATGATCAGCCGTTACCTATTGGGCAGAAAATGATTCTGCATTCTGAGTTGGATGAAAATACAAATTTTTATCAACTAAAAATTAAACCCATTTGTGACAGATTTAACCTTACACAATCTTGCACGCTCATTATTTACACTACTGGTGCTACTTCTTTTTTTACATTTTCTGTGCCGCGTTCAATTCAAAATTTCGAAAAAACTTTTTTAAAAGATATTGATGTCTTTGAACAGTTTACGACTTATTTCATCGAACAATCACAAGATATTCTTAAAAATGGCAAAAGAGCGTGTTCACCTTTAAAAATTACAGCGGAGGATATTGATCGGTTGAAAAAAGCTTGGTTTGAATATTGGTGTGGATCAAAAAGTAAATTATATAAAAGTTTTATACCTCGCAAGCATTTTTTTCACGATGATGCATTTCAAGATATTTATTTAACAAAACGTGAAAGTGAATGTTTAAAATTGATTTTTAAAGGCCATAGTTATAATCAAATTGCTGATATATTAAAATTATCAGCCAGAACGATACACAAGCATGTTGAAACGCTATTACTTAAAATGCGTTGTAAAAGCAAAAAAGAGTTAATCGCAATGGGTAAAACTTTAAATGTATTTTCTCATGATATTTGTATCGCAAGCAATGCAGATATGTTTAATGAATATTTAAAATTTATTGCCGAGAATGAAATTGTGAAATAATCGCGCACAAAATAAGGCCCACGCAATCAAACCTAGTAAATTTTACTATGTTTAATTGCGTGGGCTTTGTATTATACGATAAATTTACGAAGCCAAAATCTACTATTTCCGTCTAGTATCATAAGTATAGTTAATCTTTTAAACCTGAATTTGAGTGTAATCCGTTTATTAAAACTGCATGAGAAGTCATTATGAAATGGGTGAGTAATATCGTTAATTTCCTTCATCAACAAAATCCAATTATTGTGATCCTTCATGAAAATGGCACAGTGACCTTGGTAAAGCCTGATGATTCTCTAACAAAAATTAAGTTACAAGCTCATGACACATTAACGTTTATCAATTTAAACGTGCAACAAGAGGATTTTCAACAATTTAATCGTCTTGATGAAAAAGCCAGTGAGTTTTATATTAACTATGAAAATAAGCTTATACAAGTTGAGTATGTGGGTGAAATATATATTTTATTTAATCAAGAGTTTTATAGCATCAATGAAATATTTAATTTAAATGATGATAAAAGTAGTGAGAATGAATATGAAAATGTGGTGTTATCTGATGAAAACTTAATTGCACTAAATGATATTCTCCAACCTTTAGACCTTGTTAAGTTAGCAAGTTTTAATCGAGAAGAAACATTATCTCTTGCCCCAAAAGTTACGGTTGATTTACAACGATCCCTGGTTAAAACAATAGAAATAGAAGATGACAATCCCAATCCGGAATTACCCCATCAACTAGGTTTTATCGTCGCCAAACCAGATTTCTTTCAAACAAATGAAGATGATGATGTTTTAATAATTCCATTAAATCAACTTTTTGAAAATGATAATAGTAATTCAATGATTCATTTTAATGATGTGGATATGACAATCAATGGGATCAACATTGTCATTAATAACGAAACGTTAATTTATCAATTTGCAGATCAGTATCAATCGTTGAGCATTAATCAAATCGCTGAAGATAGATTTCATTATCGGGTTATTAATGATAACGGCCTCATCGCTGAATCAACAGTCACCATTCAAATTAAAGGCCAAAATGACGCACCGATTGCAAGTGATGATATGGTGATAAATATTAATGAAGATACTTTAACGATCCCAATTAATTTATTATTAAATGATAGTGATATTGATCGCGATGAATTAACGATGACACAAGTTACAGCCGTTCATGGCACCGTCACATTAAATCAAAATTTAATTCAATATATCGCTAACTCAAATTATTCAGGACAAGATATAATTCAATACACAATAACTGATGGTCACGATAGTTTTGCCAGTGCAACAGTTACAATTAATGTGATCCCAGTTGCCGATCAACCAAATTTAAATATTAATATCTCTCCACCCACACAAACTTTTCCTGCCATTGTGGAATTAAGTGATTTAGCCATGGGCGATGAAAATCTGGGGCGAATATTTAAAGGGATAGATGCGTTTGATCTAAGTGGTTATGCCGTTAGTTCGGCAGGGGATATAAATCATGATGGCTTAAGTGATATTATTATTGGTGCCTATCAAGCTGATCCCAATATGCCTTCATCAGGCGAAAGTTATGTTATTTTCGGCAACACCCAATTTGGTTTAACAACAGCATTTGATTTAAGCACTATTTTAAATGGCAATGGTGAATTTGGATTTGTGATCAATGGTGCTGAAGTCGGTGATTCTTTGGGTTTTTCCGTGAGTGGATTAAATGATATAAATAATGATGGCATTGATGATTTGATTTTAGGCGGTTTTGGTGCGGATGCAAATAATCTTTATCCTGGTGAAGCCTATGTAATTTATGGTCGAGAAAATAATCCTTTTCCTGCAAAAATTGAAGTGAGTGCGATTGATCAAGGTGATGCAAGTTTAGGATTTAAATTAATTGGTGTGAGTGCAAATGATAATACCGGTCATGCGGTGGCAAGCGCAGGGGATATCAATAATGATGGTGTCGGTGATTTAATTATCGGGGCACCCTCGGCTGGCCCTAATGGTATTAATCAAGCGGGAACGAGTTATGTTGTTTTTGGTAAGGCGGATGGTCAATTTAATTCGAGTTTTGATTTAACGAATTTATTAAATGGTGATGGTAGTGAAGGGTTTGTGTTACAAGGTAACGATCAAGTCGATATTAGTGGATTAACCGTTGGCAGTGCAGGCGATTTTAATCATGATGGCATTGATGATATTTTTATTGGCGCACCTTGGGCTGATCCTCATGGTGAAATGTCTGGTGAAACCTATATTATTTTTGGTAAAAATGGCAATCAATTTGATCCTGTTATTAATTTATCAACGATTGCGTCAGGTGATGGTAGTCAAGGGTTAGTCATAAGAGGCGAATCAGTTAACGATTTAAGTGGTCGCATGGTAAGTGCTGCGGGAGATGTTAATCATGATGGTATTGATGATCTTATTATTGGCGCGTTAGGCAAAGATTATAATGGAAAACAAAATGTGGGCGCCGCTTATGTTGTATACGGTCAAGCAAATTTTGCAAATTCTGTTATTGAATTAAGTGATATAACAAACGGTAATGGCCAAAATGGATTTATTGTTTTAGGTGAAAATCAATTTGATAATGCCGGTGAATCTGTCGCTAATGCGGGTGATTTAAATCAAGATGGAATCGATGATTTTATTATTGGGGCATATCATGGTGATCCCAATGGTAACGCTTCGGGTTTGGCTTATGTTATTTATGGGCAAGCGCAAGATCAATTTCCTGCTATTGTTGAATTAAGCCAATTGAATCAAGGTCAGGGTTTATCGGGTTTTATTATTCGTGGTGAAGAGGCAGGGGATTTAGCCGGGCATGGTTTATCGAGTGTGGCTGATTTTAATGGTGATGGTTTAAATGATTTATTAATTGGTGCTTATGGTAGTTCGGTGATGGGTCAGCTTTTTACAGGAAAATCTTATTTATTATTTGGACAGCCAGCAGAATACACGCATGATCCCATTGATATTATGATTACCAGTAGTTTAAATGATGTTGATGGTTCAGAAAATTTAACGCTATTAATATCAGGATTTCCAACAGGCAGTTTTTTTAATCATGGCCAATTACTTAATAATGATGTTTGGCAATTATCACTTGACGATTTAGCACAGCTACAATTTAATCCTGCTTTAAATTTTTCGGGTAACATCAAATTAACAATTAATGCTGTTGCTTATGAAATAGCTAATAATGATTTTGCTACAACTGAGAGTGAAATTAATTTACAAGTGACATCAGAGTTTGCAGAAATTTTAAATTTTGCCGATATTTTATCTGGCGGCCCAATCATACTCGATGATATTCAAGCATCACAACCATATTTA
>CAYGUK010000127.1:0-10609 GCA_964352985.1 uncultured Legionellales bacterium | reverse complement strand
TTCGTTTTTATTCACAAACATTCTTGCAAAAACGGGTGGGTCCATATAAGTTACGTTTAACTTTGTTATTTTTGTAGGGCATTATTCAAACCTTCATTCGATGCAAGTTGGTTAGATAAATTATCTAAAGCATTATTAAATGAATTGATTGATGCTTTAGGTGCAAAAGCAAAATTAAAATCTGCATTAGCTTTTGCTGTAATAGTTTGTTGCCATAATACTTTACCCTTGCGATTATTTAAGCTGAAATGCATGGTAAGTGTCGTGGTGATCATATTTTTTAAGAAACTTTTTTCGTTATACATCGAAATTTTTTGTAATGTACTATTTAAACGCAAGTTCGACGAAGCTTGTGATGACACCATTCCATCTTGAGATAAATTGTCGACTAATGCTTGACGAATCGCGTTGGATACAGGCTGATTTAACTGGACTTTATATTGGTGATTAAAGGGTAAACCCATTGAAGTATATGTTGTCCATTTTAAATTCGATAACATGTTTGCAGGCACATTTCTGCTATCGGTTATGGGCTTGATTGCAATTTTATTTAATGATTTAGTCGTTAAGGTAGTGATTTTTTTATGTTTAACGAAATTAGGTTTGCGCTGAATTTTAGGTGATACTTGTTGTGTCTTTGGCGGATTAATGTTTTGCCCATAATTATAAGTTACAGGTTCACAACCTACTAATAAAGTCGCACCACAAGCAAATAATATTGTATTAAATAATCTCATCCTAGCCCCCAACTAAAAAACGCTATTATAAACATGATCAGCAAAATAATGCTAGGAACTATACCGATAATTCTTTATCAACCATAAAACCTGCAACTGTGCCGCTGGCAATGGCGGTTGTCACTTTTTGAATCATTTGTGACATATCACCTATCGCATAAACACCGCTGATAGGGGTTTGAAAAAACTCATTCACGCTAACTAATTGCGATTCATTAATGGGACAATTTAATTGTGTTAACAATTCTTTGGCTGTTTGTTGAAAGGGTAAATGCATGAAAATACCTCGACGCGAGAGCGTCGTGCCATCTTTGAAGTGAGATATAATTTCGATATCTTGCTTTCCTGAAAAGCGTTGTATTTTTTCATTATAAATTTTTATATTGCGTTCTGATACAATCTTTTTTTGCTCTGTCGATAAAACATTAGCACCATTGGTGAGTAAGACAAAATCATTTGTCCACTTATGCATGATTAACGCTAAATCAAAAGCTTCATCATCTGTGCTATAAACAGCTAGTGGCATGTTTTCTATTTCTGGCGCAATACAGTAGGGGCAATGAAAAATATTACGTACCCAAAACGGATGAATATTTTCTATGTTTGGTAAAATATCAATTACGCCGGTTGCGAATATAATTTTATTTGCGATATAGTGTTGATTCGTTGATGTTATAATGCAAAATTGGGTGTCGTTAGAGCCTGTAATTGTTGTTACAAAATCATTTATTTGTTCAATTTTCTTTAAACTTTTAAGATCATTTTGAGCGAGTTCGAGTAATTCTTGAGGTGTTTTATAATCATTAGTTAATACATTATGGGCAAAATTAGCTTGTTTATTTCTCGCTTGATTACTATCGATGATTAAAATATTTCTTTTTGCGTTTGCTAGAAATAAGGCCGCGCTTAAACCTGCATAGCTTCCACCGATAATAATAACATCATATTGTTTCATCAATTATGCCTTAATGAAATAAGTATAAACTAGTATACTATATCATAATCTTACAAAATTTCCATGGCATTAATTTTATTAATTATAACGGGTAAAAAACACTGTTTTTTTGCGGTGAATTTTTTAAAACAGAATTTTTAAAAAAAACTTGTAGTAATAAAAAATTTTAAGGGGCGCTATTTTACACCCCTTAACTGGTAGAGATGAGAATAAATTTATTCTCATCTTTATGAACTAAATAATTATTTAGCAGGTGAGCCGACTTCAGCAACAACATAAGCAGCGCTACCATTTATCACAACTTGTAATGGTTTACAAATAGCACCGTTTATTGATGTGGGTTTAATGTCAGTGGAAACTTTACCGGGACCGGTTGCCGTCACAATATAATCACAAACAGGTGTTTTTGGATCATAAAGTGCGGGATTGTTATTAACACCTTCTAAAACAACATGGTATTCTATATTAAAATCTTGGCTGTCACCTTTTGTCACACCAATATTAGTTGGTGTGTTACTGCTTATGATATTAGGATCGTTATATTGAATTGCATGAACAGAACCATCTTCAGCAATGAAACTCGCTTTTTCAACACCTGTAAATGTTAATGTTAAATGCCAACTGCCTGAATCAGTAATAATTTTTTGATAAAAATGTGCTTGTGGTGCGGCCATTGAAAGAGAAGTTGAAGAAAATAAAAAAATACTCATTAAAAATAAGCTAAACTTGCGCATAAATATTGCCCCCCTAAATTTATATAATATTTTGCGTACTGCTCGTCAAAGCCGAGGAAGTATAACAACATCACTTCATAATGAGAAGTATTAAAGTAACAATACCACTAAGGTAAAAATCCAAAAACTGTGATAGTTAAAATTACATTCAGATGATTTATATTAAGTTGAGCATAGGCGTTTAAAGTGGTTAATGAGGCAAGGTGACATTTTTTATACCTAGTAAAAATAGGGTTTGTATTTAAATTAATTCACCAAGACTAAATACTTAAGATTATCTTGTCTCGAATATTTTGCATTATGATTTGCATATTGATCAAACATTGCATTTAATAACCCAATAAAAATTTTAATAAAAAATTGATATTATTCTGATTCTAATTAGAGATTGTTTATAGATCTATTTTAATAGTTATTTAGTTCGAAAAAGAAGAGTTTAAAATGATAAATGCTTTTTGATGTTTACAAAAGGTTTCTTTAATGGCGAACATAACTAAACACATTGCTATGAAATATAATAAAGGCATCGAGAGAAAACCCAGTGTAAAATCGCTGGCAGTTAAATTATTATTTGTTGAATGATGTGACAATAATATAAAAAAACTTGCAATAGGTGGAATAATTGCGCTAGATAAAGTAATTAACGCATTATTAAACCCCAAGGCACTTGCTTTTAAATCACGTTGAACTTGTTCAGCAATTGCGGCAAAACCAATATTTTGACCAGCAGCAGCTAACCCTAATAATATAAAAAGTAGAATATAATAAGATTCTGCAGCATAAAATGTGATAAAGATCATCAGCAACGTGCTAATCAAACCAGTGACTGCAGAAATCATCAAAATGGTTTTTCGGCGATGGCTTAAATCAGAAAGTAAACCTAATAAAGGGCAGCCGATGGCATAACCTAGCCAAGCAAAGGAAACAACGGTAGCGGCTTGATTTTGTGTTAAACCTTTTGTTTGTAAATAATCAGTACCCCAAATTGCACCGAGAAATGCGATAGGCACATAAACACACGCTGAATATAACGCGATACACCATGCTTGTTTATTTTTAAATAAAAGCGTGAAATTTTTTCTGAAAGATTTTGGAATATTCAACATGACAAAATTATTCGTATCGCGCGGTTTTTGTTTGACAACAAGTAAAAAGCAAACTGATAAAACTAAACCTATATAACCAATAAAAATTAAACCATGACGCCAAGTTTGATGATAATAATGTATTAATGCAATTAGTGGTCCGGCCGCCAACAGTGGTCCCATGGTACCAAAAAACTGTGAAACACCTGCAATAGTGCCAAAATAGCGTTCAGGAAACCACGTGGATACAACAACTAAAAGGCAAACAAATGCAGAAGATGAACCCAACCCCATAATGATTCGAGCAAGACATGCTGTGTAAAATCCAGTTGCATGTGCAATTAAAATACTGGCAAATCCACATATCAATGCAGAAATAATTAATATTATTTTGATCCCAAATTTATCAGTTAAAGCACCAATAGGTACTTGCATTAGCCCATATGAGACATAGTATATTGATCCAATTATTGCAAAGGTTTCTGCATTTAAATGTAAATCGGGGATAAATTGATTTGCGATACTGCCTAGAAAAGTGCGAAGAAAAAACTCATATAAGAAAAAAATAACTGCTAGTAACCAAATGGAAATGCCTAGTAAAGGAATAGATGATGTTTGATTATTATTCATGATTAATAATTATATTTAACTTGTAGAAATTGGATTATTTTCTGTATTCCAATTTTCTAGTTGTATTGCAGCATGTTCGGGCGTATCAAATACGGCTAATTGAAATAGTGCTTCTCCCTCATGGACTAATGGTAAATTATTTCTACCCACTATGACGGCGTTTACTGGAGAACGAATATAAACATCGGAACTTGTTGCAAAGGGATCTTTGATCGTTGCTATGACTTCACCTTTTTTTACTTGTTGTCCTAATCTAAATTCGCTATAACTGATGCCACTGGTTGAGGCTCTTATCCAAATATTTTTTTCTGCAAAAAAATGAAAATGTTTAGCTGTTTTGTGACTTTTTTTATCGGGTAACATTTTTAAATGTCGCATCACATTGATGATGCCTTTTAAGCCTACTTTAATCGCACTTTCATCAAATCGCATTGCTTCACCTGCTTCATAAAGTAGAAAAGATTTATTCTTTTTTATGACATAAGTTTTAAGCATACCTTTTTCTTGTGGTGTGTGTGATATGACAGGCGCGTTAAAAATTTGGGCTAATTCTTTTGTTTTTTCATCATGACTTGAAATATAGATTTGTGGTAAATTTTGATAATTAATAAAACCAGTTTGTAAATCAATGCAAACATCTGCAAGGTCAACGATTTCAGAAGTGAAAATATGGGCCATGCGCGCAGCATGCGTGCCATTTTTATTACC
The DNA here is from genome assembly GCA_964352985.1 of uncultured Legionellales bacterium. GTDB lineage: Bacteria > Pseudomonadota > Gammaproteobacteria > JAHCLG01 > JAHCLG01 > CAYGUK01. The sequence continues at coordinate 5,760 of CAYGUK010000127.1, read as the reverse complement.
TGGAAAACATTTGTCGAGATCAACACCACCTGGTAAAAAACGAGAGCGATTAATTAATCCATAAATATTTAATACGGGTACCGCAATTAACGTGCCGGCTAAATTTTTTAAGGCAGGGTGCAATAATAAACGATTTAAAATTTCAGTACCATTGAGTTCATTTCCATGCAATGCCGCCGTAATTAATAAGCAGGGTCCTGGTTTTTTACCGTGAATCACTCTGATCGGCATATAAAGCGGTGCGCAACTAAAAAACTCCGGTAAAGGTAGCGCGAGAGATATTTGTTCACCAGGATAAATGATTTTATCGCAAATAGATAACGAGGAATTTCTCATGAGATCCTTAAATTATGTTTGTTTCTGTATTTATTTAAGAGGTCATCATATAGAAAAACACAGTTAATTGCAAAACACCTAGTTGTTGATATAAAGTAACGCTATATTATTTATAATCAATTCACGTATTGTACTGTTTTTTCTAACAGTATTGTTATTTATGCTAATTAGTGGTAATATTACCATTATTGTAATATAGCTAAAGTGTTAAAATGACTTTAATTAATAAGCAGCAACTATTTATCAGTATGGGTGATATTTTTAATAAAACTCGCCAATATTTAGATAATCAATTTAAAGTCTACGATTTAAATCGGCCTGCGTGGCTTATCCTTGCGATATTGCGGGTGCATCCTCAGGGGATAAGTCAACTTGTCGCTCAGTCTCATGTGGGCATCGAAACAAGTTATTTCACTAAAACCTTAAATAAACTTGAAGAAAGAAATTTTGTGATTCGAGAAATTGATAAAAACGATAGGCGAAATCGAATACTTAAATTAAATCCAAAACAGCCGTTAGCACTACAAAAAATTCTCGCAACCATTGCTCATGTTACGCAACAGGCACAACTTGGTATTAATCAAAAACAACTCGAACAATTTTATCAAACATTAAATTTAATCGAAAAAAATATAGATAAATATATTAAGGAGTCATCATGAAATCTGTTTTATTTTGTAATCCATTAAAACAAAATACATTATTAGAATTTAAAAAATTTGTCGAATTAACACAGGCTACTCGACGTGAAGAATGGCAAGATATGCTAAAACGTTATGACATAAAAAGTGTTTCAATTTGGTATAAAACCGTTGATAATGTTGATCATGTTTATGTTCACCATTTTGTTGGTGACGAGTTTTCATCTAAAATTCAACATTGGCATGCTTCTCAACATGAATTTGATCTCTGGTTTGATCAACAACTCGCGACGTTTTATGCAGCAGGTCCTATTGCATCTGAAGCGACACTATTGCTTGATATGAAGGTTGAATAAATTTTTAAAGTTTAGGACCTGTGTTTGAAGCAGAAGATTTTGGGCTGCTACTGATAGACAAAAACTTATAAGCCAGTGTTGCGACAGCGACAAATGCAGCACTGGCACCAAATATTAATAGCGTATAGGAGGAACTAGAAGGTTTTGTCGCTTTTTTCTGTAGGAATTCTTTTTTTTGCTTTGCTATTTTTAAAATTTTATTGGGGAAGTTTACGCCCACATTTAGATTTTTTTCAAGATGAGATTGAATAGAATGCCATTGTGATCGAATTTTACCTTTTAAAATAACTTGAGCCATCAGTATTGAACGCAGGCAAATATTATGTATGACGGGTCTTTGCTCAATATCCTGATTAAGTTCTGTTGCTGCGAGACTTTTAAACTGACGATCAAAATCTTGTGTGAAATTTTGTAGCCACTCATTTTTACCGGAGCTGTTTTGTTTTAATTCTCTAAATGTTGTAAATTCTCTTGCTGCAAATTCGGATGAAAACTGAAAAAACCAGGCTAATTGATGGTATTGTTTCTGCGTTGATAATGTAACTAATTCCGTTGAGCACGCATCATCTTGGTCGTAAAAAAAAGGTAAACCTTGTGCTTGGCAAAGCTGACCAAAGTTATTTCGCTCATCGACTAAAAACATATCAGTGGGTGTCGTCATATTTACTAAACCCATTAATTGATTTTCGTCTAAGCGAAAATCACGAAATATTCTAATTTTAACCCGAGGTATTTCTTCAATAGTTTGAGGGGATATAAAAGCGTAACTTAAATCCAATAGAAGTTTACTAACATGTACAGAATTTTTCTCACTAAAATCTATTTTCTCAGCAACGCCCGGTAATAAATAAATATCGATGATTTTACCAGTGTGTTTATTTAAAAAAATACAAAGTAAAATGAATTCAAGAATTTTTTCAAATTCTTGACAAATGATGGGGTTGAAAGAATGTGTTAGTTGATAATTATCGAGACTCTTATCACCTATTAAATGAGTCAGTAATTTTTCATAATCTGAGGTTTTATCACAACTGATATCACGATTTACAGGGTTAACATTAGGTAAAGATTTTATGATTAACCCCATACTATTTTGAGCTGGGTTAACTCCAATGTAGTGCGTGTGTTTATTTGCTGTGAAATCTACAAGCGGTTTTTCACGAAATATTTGCAAACAAAAATGTTTAAACATGTTTGTCTTGGCGAAATCAATTGCTTTACCTTTAAGAAATATTTCTAGCGGTGAACCTAAATTTACCCATAAAGTTACCGCTTTTGTAACAGGACTAATTAAAGGTTTTATCTTATCTGTCATCGCTTTTGACGTCAGTGCATGTTGTGGTGAAAATGGCTGGAAATAAGCAGCACTAACAATAATATCTTGATGAGAGAATAATTGCTCGAAATGTTCCTTTTTATTTATGTTATATTGATCAAAACAGATTCTTAAATCTCTAGCGAAGTCTCCATGAAAATCAACAAATGCATTAATACGATAACCTTGAGTGTTCAATGCAGTGCAAAAAAAATCAAAATAGACTAAATCTTCAAGTGTCGAAAGCGTGGCGGTGACTAAAACTGTTTTTGTCATTCTTATTTAATTGTTTGGTGATCAAAAGAATCGGGATGTTATGATATTTTTTTTTGTAGTGCAAGCGGGATCCCGTGCAAAATTATCAGGTAATTAAACTAGATAAAAGCGTGGCAATGCCTAGAAAAGACATAAATCCTGCAATATCTGTAATAGTGGTTAATACAATTGATGAAGATTGTGCGGGGTCAAGTCCGAAACGTTTGAGCATGAGTGGTACTAAACCACCTGCAACACCGGCAATCGTCATTGAGACTATCATTGCAATCGCCATAATAAGTGCTAAACCAAAACTTTTACTCCAAATATAAATTCCAAGACCACAAGTAATTGCAACAGCGCAGCCATTCAAAAATCCGGTACTCATTTCTTTGAAGGTGATTTTTAACCAATTTCGCATGGTGATTTCACGCAACGTTAAACCTCGCATGGTTACGGCAAGTGCTTGTGCTCCAGCATTTCCCGATTGACCGGCAGCTATCGGTAACAATACGGCAAGCGCGGTATATTTTGCGATAGTCCCTTCAAATAGTCCAACCACGGCAGCGGCTAAAAATGCTGTTAAAAGATTTATTTGCAACCAAGGTAATCTTTTTCTAACGGCAAAAAAACTAGTGGAGTTAGCACTTTCATCTTTACTCACACCCACCATGGTTTGCATTTCGCTGGCGATATCTTCGCGTAAATTTTCCAATATATCTTCACCTTGTATCGAACCCACTAAATGTGAATTTGCATCAAGCACAGGCAGTGTGTCGATGTGATATTTTTCAAAAAGTGCAATCGCATCACTTTTGGGATCGAGAGCATTTACATAGGCTTTAACTGGAATGGCTAAACTGGATAACAGTTCATGATTATCAGCAAGTGCGATGCGCTGCATATTTACTTGACCAATGAGTATGCCATCATCATTTAATAAATAAATGTGTTTTAAGGCTTGGATTTTTTGTTTTTTTAATTGATCAATCGCTTCTTTGACTGAGAGAGATTGATTGAAGGCAATCATTTTTTTTTCCATTAAATTACCCGCAGTGTTTTCAGGGTAAACCATTAATTCTTTAATTTCATAGGCAATTTTCGGATCAAGAATTGATAAAAGTTGTTGTTGTTTAGTATTTTCAAAGCGGCTAATAAGGCTGGCGGAAATTCCAGCATCTAATTTTTCTAAAAGAATTTTAATATTATTATCTGTAAATAAAAATAAAATAGATTCGGTGACGCTAGGTGCTAAATAGTGCCAAATATTAACGACGGTTGCAATAGGTTGTTCAGCTAATAATATTGCAGCATCTTTTGTTTCGAGTTTTTCTAATTCACGTGCTGCTTCTTTAGGGTATTCAGACAAAAAGAGTTGTTCAAACGTATTTTCAATTTGTTCTTCGACAGTGCTAGTCATTGTTAATCATCCTTTCTCGTTGTTGATTAAATTGTAAAAACAAATTTGTAATGTGGACTAAGACTTTGCCATAAACTTCAAGCAATGAATTATCTGAACTACTGGGTTTTTTCACCTCACTCATAGGGTGAGATAGTTTTAAACCTTGCCGTAAATCACAATGACTTAACATTCCAACTATATGTTTATGACGATTGATGACGGCAATATGGTCTTGCTCATCCCAAATAGGATGTGATTTAACTAACTGCAGTGATTGTCTTCCGGAGATTGAAACAGGATTTTTTTGCATGAAAGTTTTTACAGGGATATTTTTTTCGGCATGAATTAATTGTTCAAGTGAAACTGTTCCTCTGAGAATTTTGTTTTCATCTACGATAAAACATTCGTTTTTATAAATATGTTTATCTTCATTGTTAAGCTGAACTAAGGCTTCAGTAACAAGTAAATCTTGATTAAATATTACAATATTGGGATTCATCCAAGCCCCAATTGTGTCATTGGTATAATCGAGAATTAAATTGAGCGCGGTGCGTGATTTTAAAGAGAGTGATTTAATGAGTTTTTTACTGGTGTTTTTTGGTAATCTTTTTATGATGACTGCCGCAGTATGTGTCATCAATTGATTCATTATTTTTGAGGCTATTATTGGCGGAGTTTGGTTTAGTAATTTTGCAGCATATGAGGGTTGTAAGTTTTCGATTAAATTTACGATAAGACCAATATCGAGTTTCGCTATATATTCAGCCACTAAATTTACAGGTTTTTGTTCAATAATATGCGCTGCTCTTTTGGGGTGTAATTTAATAAATCGTGTTGCGATAGAAAATGATTGATCCGTCATAATATTGTGTACCCTATTTATCTTCACCTTCATGATGAGTTAAATTATCAGTGTGAAAATGACTGACTTTATCTAGGAAAAATTTAGCAGGTATTGTTGTTCTGCCTGAAGGCGTATCAAGTATAATAGTTGTTGATGTCACATCGATTACTTCACCTTTTATATTTTCAATCGTCATTATTTCACCCACATGGCAATGTTTTTTTGCGTGTAAAGAACCTATGATATCTTCAACAAAGGATTTTGCACCAAAACTAAATGCTAAAACTAAACCAGCTAATAAAACACCTAATATGACATCGATCATGTTGGTGATAAAAACAATATTAATACCAATTTGACCAATACCGATAATAATCACCACGGTTAAAATAATGACTTTAAGCAACCAGGCTATTTTTTCGTTAGGTTCGATACCGGATGATGAGGCTGTTTTAACAATCGTGTTAACCAATAGATCACAAATTAAAAAGCCAAATAAAATAATGAGGAATCCAGCGAGTAAATTTGGTAGATAATTTATTAAATTATCGAGCCATCCATAAAACATTTTCCAACCAAGTAAATTCGAACTAGCCGTTATAAAAAATAAC
>CAYGUK010000126.1:0-11041 GCA_964352985.1 uncultured Legionellales bacterium | reverse complement strand
TTACAACCTGGTTCGAATTTTAAACCTTTTATTTACTCTGCTGCATTAGCGCAGGGATTTACTTTGGCAAGCATAATTAACGATGCACCTATCGTTGTTCAAATAAAAGGACAAAAAGCATGGCGACCTCAAAATGCTTCTCGACGTTTTTATGGTCCAACCCGTTTACGTGTAGGATTAATTCACTCTCGCAATCTTGTTTCCATTAGACTGCTAGAAGCCATTGGCATCCCCAACGCAATTGACTATTTAACTCGTTTTGGTTTCGATCCAAAACGCTTGCCCAAAAACTTAACGTTAGCCCTAGGAACAGCACAAGTTACGCCATTAGAAGTTGCCAGCGCATATTCTGTTTTTGCAAACGGTGGATATAAAGTTACACCTTATTTTATCGATCACATTGTTAACACCCAAGGTGAAATCGTATATAAGGCTAAACCCAAACTTGCTTGTACAAGCTGTAACGATATCGATGCCTTAACACCGACATTACCGCCGGCAAATCGCATGGCGCCACAAGTGATCACACCTCAAAATGCATTTTTAATTACTTCAGTTTTGCAAGATGTTATTAAATTAGGAACAGGTCGACGTGCGTTAGCGATGAAACGCTTCGATATTGCTGGAAAAACAGGGACAACAAACGATAAATACGATGCTTGGTTTTCTGGTTTCAATGCCGATGTCGTCACCACAGTTTGGGTTGGTTTTGATAAGCCCCGTTCATTACACGAATACGGAGGCCAAGCCGCATTACCCATTTGGATGGATTTCATGAGTAATTATCTCAAAGGTAAACCAGAACACACCCTGCCTGAACCGCCTGGATTAATTTATGTTCGCATCGATCCGTATTCAGGATTACGGGTTCCTCCTGGATCAAGGGGTGGAAGTTTTGAAGTTTTCCGTGTGCAATATGAGCCTGAATACGAACCCTATTACGATTATTTCAATTCTGAATATGGTGGTAATGGTGGTCAGAATAATAATTATGACGGTTACAGCGGACATCATATATTTTAAAATATTCACTTAAAGATTTATCACTATTTTGGTTGAGGGAAATAATTAACTTTCCTCAGCCAAATAATCACCAATAACATCCATAAACACTTGACCATAACGCTTTAATTTAATTTCGCCCACGCCAGTAATAGCGAGAAATTCCTCATTATCATTCGGCAACTTTGCAGCCATTTCAACTAATGCACTATCGGCAAAAATAACAAAAGGTGGAACATTTTGTTTATCGGCTAATTGCTTACGTAATTGACGCAAGCGCTCAAAGAGTTTTTTATCAAAATCTAAATCGACAACTGTTTTTGCTTTAGTAGATTTTGTAGGTTTAATTTTTTCTATATCGATTCTTGGCTTAGCGAGTTGTAAAACTATTTCGCCTTTAAGCACTGCACGTGCTTTTTGTGTTAATTTTAATACCGAAAATCTTGCAAGATCTTGTTCAAGATAACCAAGATGGATCAATTGACGAAAAACACTATACCAAGCTTTAGACGTTAAATGTTTACCAATACCAAAAGTAGAAAGTTGATCATGATGAAATTGTTTTATTTTTTGTTTTTCTGATCCCATTAAAACATCAATAACATGTGCGATACCAAAAGATTGTTTGACACGATAAACACAAGATAGTGCAATTTGTGCGTCGCGTGTTGCATCATATTTTTCTGCTGGGTTTAAACAAATATCACAATTACCACAATCTTCTGTTAAATCTTCTGCAAAATAATTTAGTAAAACACGTCGTCGACATTGTTGCGCTTCGGCAAAACCTGCCATGGCATTTAATTTATGTAATTCGATACGGCGTTGTTCATCATTTTGATTTTGTTCTATTAACGCTTTTAACCGTGGAATATCGCCAACACCAAATAACATTAATACTTCAGCGGGTAAGCCATCACGACCAGCACGTCCTGTTTCTTGATAATAAGATTCTAAATGTTTTGGCATATCATAATGAACAATATACCGCACATTTGATTTATCAATTCCCATACCAAAAGCAACAGTCGCCACAACAATTTGAACATCGTCATTTTGAAACGCTTCTAATACTTTTTTACGTTCGGAGTTACCTAATCCCGCGTGATATGCTCTTGCAGAAAAGCCACGATTCTGTAAGCGTTGAGCCACCTCTTCGACTCGTTTACGACTAGTGCAATACACAATCCCAACATCATCTTCATGCGATTTTAAAAAATGCAAAAGTTGATCCAGCGGTTTATATTTATCAATAATAGTATAGCGAATATTGGGCCGATTAAAACTCGCGATAAAAATCTTCGCGTGTTGTAAACTTAATTGAAAACAAATATCTTGTCTTGTTTGTTTATCTGCAGTCGCCGTTAACGCAATGATTGGACACTCAGGAAAATATTGTTTTAAACAATTTAATTGCACATATTCCGGTCTAAAATCATGCCCCCATTGTGAAACACAATGCGCTTCATCAATCGCAAAACCAGCAATATTAATATCTTGTAATCGTTGCAAAAAACTTTCAGTGACTAATCGCTCTGGTGCAATGTAAAGTAAATCTAATTCATCTTGATGAAGTTTTGCTAATACTTGCCTAGATTCTTCTGAAGACAAACTAGAGTTATAATAAGCTGCAGCCACACCATTATTGCGTAAACTATTGACTTGATCTTGCATTAAAGAAATCAGCGGAGAAACAACAATCATCACTCCTGATTTTATAATTGCTGGAATTTGAAAACAAAGTGATTTACCACCACCCGTTGGCATAAGAACAAAACTATCTTGATTAGCTAACGTCCGATCTATAATTTCCCGTTGTAAGGGCCGAAACGTTGTGTAACCAAATACAGCTTGTAAGATATTTTCGGGTGTATCTTTGCTAGTTGAAATATCCATGTCTTCCTTATATATCATTCCAGCATTTTACACAGACTAAACGTTAGATCAAACTAAGCAAGCAACTTTTTTTTTGGCGACAATATTGCAACAGCTTGACTACAAGAGTCATGTAAATCATCGCCTCTCAAGCTATGAAATACTATTTTATGGTTTCTACAATATTCTTCCATCGATTTTATTGTTCCATCAGCTTGTTGTTTATCTCTTTCACGAGTTGTTTGTTGAGGAGATTGATCATAGGTTGGTAAAATGAGCATGACTTGATGCGTCGTCAAACGCGATTCTAAAATCGTTTTTAATAAATTATCTTTGGTCACCCCCTCTTCACAAGTAGTCCGTATTGTTTTTGCAAGAGCAAAACGTTCGCGTAAAAATTCTAGATGAATTACATTAGTCCGAGTAAAAGGAATTAAATCAACACCAACAGCTTGACACATTTCAAATAAACCTGCTAAGTGTTTTTGTAAGTCATCTTTTTGTTCAATAACAATCATAGCATTCCAAGCATCTTTTAATTGTTGGTCGGTGACGTCTTCTTGTGATAGCTGTAAAATTTCGTTTCGCATAAATTGATAAAATTCTTGCTCCGTTTTTTTCCCCTGAGAAAATGCTTCATCAAATTGTAAAATTGGTTTCATTACTTTGCCGAGATCTAATGCTGGTTTTTCATTCTTGCGGAGTATAATATTTAATTGTTTTATGGTTTTTCCATGATTTATATTAATACACATCCCTAATGGAAAAAAAATAGCTTGCTGAGATTGTGTTTCTTTCGCCGCTCTTTTTCTAAAATACAACCAGGTTGCTAAACCAATAATTGAAACCAAAACAATATTTTTGTTATTAACCCATTCCGGTAAAGTTGAAAACATATTTTCTCCATTTTTTTGTTGTTTATAAAACTAAATTATTGTTAGCCTTTAGATTGCAAAATCTTGGTATAAAGAAGCAGATAATTCATGTAACATCGTTGGCAGAAAAACTTCACAAACATAAATCGGCAAGTTTTCCACTAAAAATAATGACCGCCTCGCCCAAAAATGATTATCTTGTATCGTAAAATAAGTATATTGAAAAATACTACGCGTCAAATTGGGATGATTAAATAAATAAATTCCGAGAGGATTTGTCTCTAACTTTAATAAATCATCACCAAATGTATCGATAGTAACTTTTGGAAATAAACTTCGACCATATATCCAAGTTTGATTATCAACGAGTAAATTAACTTCGCGGCCCCAAATAGTATCGTCACTGGAAAGCGATAAAAATTGGGCTTCTGGTATAAAGGGATGTTGCCACTCTTCTTTTAATACATCGACAACAAAATGTTTATGACAGATTGCACTTAACCGTTTGGACATGGACTTTTTTTCCAATAACCAAGGTGTTAGGACACTAGGACAGTGATTAATCCGTAATATACGATCTGAGCCCCATTTAGTTGCCTGTAATTGATTGTTTAGGATTTTATAATCAATAAGTTGTGGCATGCGTCGTGATTCTCCGTACAAGAGCGAGCATAAAAACATAAATCTGTGACGATGTAAAGTACCAAGCTTATTGCATCAAACGTTTAAGCCAAGGGACGAGACAAAGAATAATAAACGCGACAATTAAAGCACTGACACCAATCAAGCCAAAGGTGTGAGAATAAGTTTGTGCCATGGAAACAGGTGAATAATGGGTATCAGGCTTAGCGGTAAACAATGCTATACGAGAAGCCAAATAATTTGCAAACGCACTATCGGCTAAATACCAACAACCCATCATTAAACCAACCATTTTAATCGGCGCAAGTTTCGTTACAATCGACATGCCGACAGGTTCTAAACATAACTCACCAAGGGTGAGAAAATAATATCCTCCGACCAACCACCAAAATGAAGATTGTCCATGGTTTAAATAAGCAACTTTTGCACCACTGAAAAATAATAAAAATCCGCAACATGTAAATAAAAGTGATAAGAAAAATTTAAATCCAGTCGATGGCTCTCTTTTTTTATTTGCTAAAATTAACCAAATTTGAGCCAATATTGGTCCGAAGACAATGATAAAAATGGGATTAACTGCTTGAAATACTGAAGCAGGAATTGAATAACCAAAAACATGACGATTTAAATTTCGTTGTGTAAATAAATTTAAAGAACTCCCCGATTGATCGGCAAAAGCCCAATATAACATCGCACAAATCATCATGATGATTATCGCGAGAATATTTTTTCGTAAATGAGGTGCTATATTCAGCATAACGTGAATAATAATCACACACATAACAATTGCCGCAATCACGATAACAAAAGTCGTTAATTGCAAAACGATTAAACCAATAAAAATGGGCACTAAACATAATACAAAAAATGTCACTAAATAATGATTGGTTAACACCTTGTGTTGCTGTTCATATCTTTTGGGCTTTTCTCCAACGCCATTAAAATAACGCTTACCATAAATAAAAACAGCTAAACCGAGTAACATGCCAATACCCGCTAATAAAAAACCAAAATCCCAACCATATTTCTGTCCAATAAAACCACAACTTAACGGTGCGAGAAACGCACCCAAATTTATACCAACATAAAAAAGAGTAAAGCCGCTATCGCGTCTTGGATCATTTTCTTCGTAAAGTTGTCCTAATAAACTTGCGACATTGGGTTTAATAAATCCATTCCCCACAATTAATAATGCGAGCGCCATATAAAAAGTTGATACATGTGGAATAGCCATGCAAAAATGACCTAGTGCCATCAACACACCACCTAAAATAATCGCCTGTTGAAAACCATAAACACGGTCAGCTAAAAAACCACCGATTAAAGGTGTCACATATATCAATGAAGTATATGCCCCATAAATTAAATAAGATTTATCATCACTATAATGAAAATGTTCAGTCATATAAAATATGAGTAACGCTCGCATGCCAAAATAACTAAAACGTTCCCACAATTCCGTAAAAAAAAGAATGTATAATCCTGGTGGTTGATTTAATTTAAATAATTTTTTCATTTAATTTTTTAATCATGTTGATGTGTAAGTGTATCTTCTTCATCATCTCGGATATTCCTCATCATTTTTTTCATAAAAGGTGTCAGTGCTAAAATGATAAAAGAAATAATAAACGCAGCAATAGCAATATCAGTGTAGACATGTTGATAAAGCCCAGCTGTTTCAATTGCACTCGCGGTTTTACTGGGCGCACTCGTAAAAGAAGCTATCCATGCAGCGGTATAATTAGAAAAAGAGCCATCAGCGATATACCAACAACCCATCATAATCCCCACCATCTTTAGTGGTGATAAGCGTGTTACCACCGCCATGCCAACAGGTTCAACACAAAGCTCACCGGTGGTCATAAAGAAATAACCGCCAATAAGCCATAGCATAGAAGCCGTACCATCGCCGTGATATGCAAACTTCGCACCTAATGCAAATAAAACAAAACCAATCGCAATTTGAAATAATCCCAGAAAAAATTTAATCCCAGTTGACACTTCTTTATTACGTTTAGCCAAACTAACCCAGAGCTGAGCTAAAAGTGGCCCTAACAATAAAATAAAGGTCGAGTTAATAGACTGAAACATCGAAGCCGGTACTTCCCAACCAAATAAGTGACGATTAATATTACGCTGAGTATATAAATTTAAGGAGCTTCCAGCCTGCTCGGCAAAAGACCAATACGCCATTCCACATAACATGAAAATAACAATTAATATAATACCTAATCGATCACGGTTATTACTTTTGATTATCAATGAAATTATCATGATCAACATGATTATCCCAACAATGCCCAAAACATAACCATCAAGCGATTGTAATATTAAACCAACGACCAATGCGACAGTTAACAAGGTAAAAACAATAATAGCATTTTGTAATGATAAACCAGGAAAAATGGATTGTTTTAATTTTAAAGGATCAGGCGCGTAACCTTTATCACCCAAATATTTTTGACCGTAAATAAATACTACAAGACCTGCAACCATACCAATACCCGCTAGACCAAAACCATAATGCCAGCCGTAAGTTTGTCCCACATATCCGCATAATAACGGCGCTAAAAATCCCCCTAAATTGATGCCAACATAAAATAAGGTAAACCCAGCATCTCGTCGCATATCATTTCGTTCATAAAGATCGCCTAATAATGCTGCCACATTGGGTTTTAGCAAACCATTTCCTACGATTAATAATGCAAGTGCAGAATAAAAAAATGCAGGATGTTCAATCGCCATGCAAAAATGTCCAAGCGCCATCAATATCCCACCAAAAATAATGGCAGAACGAAAGCCTAAAAATTTATCTGCAATATACCCACCTAAAAGCGGCGTAGCATAAATTAAAGAACCATAAGCACCATAGATTGCATAAGATTTATGATCGCTATAACTTAAACCGTTAACCATATAAAGAATTAACAGTGCTCTCATACCATAATAACTGAAGCGTTCCCAAAGCTCTGTAAAAAACAACACATATAAACCTTTGGGTTGTTTCATATTCTGCTGTGTATTGATCATCTTTTAATACTCGTTTAAAACAGTATTAATAATTTCGACAGCTTGATCGATTTGAGACTTATTGATAATTAATGGCGGAGCTAAGCGTGCCACAGTATGATGCGTTTCTTTACTGAGTAAACCATGATTCATCATTTTCAACACAAAATCTCTTGCAGTTGCAATATTGGGATCAATCTCTAAACCAATTAATAAACCTTTACCACGTATTTCAGTGATAGGTGCGCATTTAATTTTATTGAGTTGTGCCATTAAATATTCACCATGTTCATGGGATTTTTCAGCTAAATTATCTTCAACTAAAATTTTTAAGGCTTCCAATGCAACAGTGGAAGCAAGAGGATTCCCACCAAACGTTGAACCATGATCACCTGGCGTAAAAACATTCATCACCTCTTTTCGTGCTAAAAATAATGAAACAGGTAATAAACCACCGCCAAGCGCTTTACCTAAAATTAATCCGTCTGGTTTTACATTTTCATGATCACAAGCTAATAATTTTCCAGTACGACCTAATCCGGTTTGAATTTCGTCGCAGATTAATAATACGTTTTTATCTTGACATATTTGTTGTGCTTTTGTTAAAAAACCTTTAGGCGGCATTAGAATTCCGCCCTCACCTTGAATGGGTTCAACTAAAAAAGCGGCCGTATTTTTTGTGATCGCTTTTTCTAATGCAGAAATATCACCATATGGAATTATTTTAAATCCTGAAGGAAACGGGCCAAAACCATTTTGATATTGTTTATCTGAAGACATTGCAACAATGGCAATAGTGCGCCCGTGAAAATTATTTTGGCAAACGATAATTTCAGCCTGATTTTCTTCCACACCTTTTACTTCATAAGCCCATTTTCGTGCTGCTTTTACAGCAGTTTCAACTGCTTCACTACCACTATTCATGGGTAAAGCCATATCGAAATTTGTTAACTCACAAGCATATTGTAAAAATGGTCCTAACTTATCACTATAATAAGCACGTGAAACAACATTTAATTTTTGCGCTTGATCACAAAGTGTTTTGACCAAACGTGGATGGCAGTGGCCATGACTAATAGCAGAATAAGCACTCATCATATCGATATATTGCTTACCATTCACATCCCAAACATAAACACCTTCACCACGATTTAATACAACTGGAAGGGGTTTATAATGGTGGGCACCAAAACGTTCTTCAATTTCAATATAGGGATTTGTCATTGTAATCTCACACTTTTATGCTGCAAAGTAATTTTTTATGTTAGCATAATAGCGGTAATATTGAATAGCGTTTTAACTAAAGAATAGACTCAAATACGCTTTTTATGAGACGTTGAATCAACTGAAAAGTTAAATTATCAACATCGTGTTGCGGATTAAATTCTACGATTTCTAAACCAACGAATTGTTCTTTTACTGTTGAAAATAAAGTGCAGGCATTTAAAAACTCACTTGCTTTAATTCCATTAGGTTCACTCGTGCCAACCCCAGGCGCATCACTTGGATCAAACGCATCGAGATCAATCGCCATGCCTAGATGATCAGCTTTACCTGCAATCATTATCGCTTGTTCCATGACTGAATGAATCCCTTGTTCTACAATATCTTCCATATAGAAAACTTTTACATTAAGTTTTTTTAATAATTCTGCTTCACCTTTTTCGTAACTTCGAATACCCACTAAAACGACATGTTGCGGATCAACTTTTGGGTTATCAGACAAAAGTGTTGTTAATCGTTTATCACCATAACCCATTAACGCAGCGAGTGGCATGCCGTGAATATTACCTGTTTCAGAAGATTCAGGTGTGTGACTATCTTTATGAGCATCTACCCAAATTAAACCTAAAGATTTATTTCCTAAACCCGTTGCAGCACCACTCCAAGTACCAGCTGAACCGCTTTGATCGCCACCAAGATTTAAAAAACGTTTGTTGTTATTTATGCTATTTGCCGTTAATTGCCCAAGCTTATTGCAAGCACTTGCAATAATATCATAATTATTATTTAACGAATTATCCGCTAAAATAATTGGGCTCAGGTTTAATTGAAAATCCATATCTTTTAATACGACTTCCCCATTATGAGAAAGAAAAAACTTAGGCCCTTCACTACAACCTGTATCATGTGATCCAATTCCTAAACCATAACTATGAATATCTAAATTTTTTTTCGGCGTCATATTTTCTTCCAGTTTTAACAACAATGTAAATCAACGCAAGATTTAAACTTTTTGCACTGCGCTGGCGCAACATCAATACAAGCTCCGTAACTTGGTGGCCAATATTGATTTGTGATCTTTTTGATAGCGACAGGTGATAAAATGGGACTTATGAATTTACGAGGTAAGCTTGTTTTATGTAAACTATTTGTCGCTAGAACACTACTGGCAAATAACAATATAACAAATGTTACTATCATTTTTTTCATACTCCCCCCATTTATAACTTGTATCTTGAATCGCGCATTCTATCTAATAAAATGAAAAAATGCTACTTGATAAAAAAAAGACGAATCATTCATTAAGGCTTAAAATGCTGCAAGCGCAAAAACTTACTACGTTTACTGAATATCACAATTTTAATTACGAGAAAATGAGGTTATTAATCATATCACAAAACAATCATCTCTTATTTTGAGAAAAAATCTCATCTAATATAATATAGAATACGGTATCAATAACATACTAACCATGAAAAAATACAATCTTTTATAAAAGTTAAATCCCATACTTAGTCAACTAATAAAAACAAACAAATATTTTAGCTTAAAACTAATCAAACAATTTATATTCCAAAAAGTTGAAAACTGACATGCAAGTTAAGTCAAAACAAATAAAAAATGTAAAATAGTTGAAACTCATTGCTTTATTGAAATGAGCCAAACAATTTCTATAACTTTCTTCCAAAAATTGAAAACAAACTCATCTCATTTTTCTTATGGCAAATAATGGGATGAAAACATCTTGACAAAAGAGTCTCAATTCTCAAATCTCCTACTAATAATCAATAAATCCTTAAGCTTACTTTAAGGTTAATGAAACAATTATTACATAAGGCGCAAAACCCACAAATTTTTCGCGGGGTTCGGCAACAAATGTTACAAATTTCGGACTTCCTAATAATAAGACACCGTTATATAATACTATTCAATTTCAATAAGTTTATAATATTAACTACATACTGCGAGAACTTACATGATAGATTTAACTTTTCCGCTTCCTTCTAAATACGACCTATCCGTAACCAAAGAAATTGACAAAATTGCGGAACCGCTCATTAAGCAATTTGATCTAACGTTTTTCTCAGTTTTACGCCTTCATTGGGATTTGAAAGTTTATCATTTATTTAATCGCTATGATGTAATAGAACTCGCCAAGAAATATCAATGGGAAATCAATCATCAAGGCTTGCCATTACCAATAGGAAAAGAATTCTTTTTTGATCATGATATTGATGTTAATTCTCCTGCTTATCAAAATGTTATTTTGCCATTAAAGCGCGAACTCAACATCCATCACCTTTCTGCTTTTATCGTTTATCACACGGGGGTCACTTGTCTCTATTTTTTTGGTACCCACGAAAAAAACGACAACTTAAGTGCTGAACTTCTTCGTAATAGCGATCTATTAAAAC